>NZ_JAMYSQ010000010.1:0-181662 GCF_040321995.1 Mesorhizobium sp. M0207 | reverse complement strand
AGGCGCGCGTCCAGCAGATCAAGGGGCAGATCGAGGAAACCACGTCCGACTATGACAAGGAGAAGCTGCAGGAACGTCTCGCCAAGCTGGCGGGCGGCGTTGCAGTCATCCGCGTCGGCGGCGCCACCGAATCCGAGGTCAAGGAAAAGAAGGACCGCATCGACGATGCGCTGAACGCCACGCGCGCGGCCGTTGAAGAAGGCATCGTTCCGGGCGGCGGTGTCGCGTTGCTGCGCGCCAAGGCTGTGCTGAACGGGATGACCGGAGCCAATGCCGATGTGACAGCGGGCATTTCGATCGTGTCGAGAGCGCTCGAAGCGCCGATCCGGCAGATCGCCGAGAATTCCGGCGTCGAAGGTTCGATCGTCGTCGGCAAGCTCGCCGAGGGCAAGGATCACAATCAGGGCTTCGATGCCCAGAACGAGGTCTATGTCGACATGATCAAGGCCGGCATCGTCGACCCGGCGAAGGTGGTACGGACGGCGCTGCAGGACGCGGGCTCCATTGCGGCGCTTCTGATCACGGCGGAAGCCATGATCACCGACGTTCCGGCTCGGGATGCCGCACCGGCAGTTGGTGGTGGCGGCGGCGGTGGCGGCGGCAGCATGGGATACTGAGACCTTGGCGTCCGGAGAAGCCCGTGCGTGAGCCGACGCTGCTTCCGGTATTCGGCAGACTTGGGGTCAAGCCGCCGGTCGGCGTTGCGGCCACGCCGGGCAGGAGAATGAAGAACGGGGTACCCCGCATGCGGGAGGGCATCTCACGGCACGGGGGCATGGCTTTGAAGGTGTGCGTGGTGCTGTGGACAGTCGTTGGCCTGGCGGCAGTCTTTGTCATTGTGCAGGCCTGAACCGATCGACACAAATTGGTGCCGGCAAAAATGAATAGGACGCGACTATGGCAAACCGCTACGCGTTTCGCATGGACCGCCCGGACAGCTGGACCGTTTTCGACGTTTTCACCGGCCAGCCCGCCGAGTCCGATCACAAGATCGGGTCGGCATCAATGCCGGCGAAGCGGACGAGATGGTCGGCCGGCTGAACGATGAAGACGCCAAGCGGCGGGAACAGGCCGGCCGCTGAGCTAGCACACCGGCGAGCAAATTCGCCGGAATGATTCGCTAAGCACCTGTGCGGGGCGTACAGTCCGTTGTCGCCGGCCACAGAACAATGGGCACCGGCGCTTGAGAGCGTCCATCGTACTCCCGCCCCCTCGATGGGAGCCGCATTATGGACAACGATCAATCGGCCGATGTGATTTCGACTTTTGACTGCAATATCCTGCGTGACGCGTTCAGAACATCGGTCATTGAAAAGCAGATCCCCGAGGATCAGTGGCAGGCATACGCCGCGCTTTTGATCCGCGACTATACCGGCAACTCCGATTTTAATCCGGCGTTGCTGGCCTGGATCGTGCGACCGTAATTTTATCGCCGTGCAAGGTGCCGGGGCGGACAGCCGCTCCGCGCTCTCTTTCATTTTTGCCTAAAAGGATAATAAGCATGAGGTACATGAAAACTCCGGACGCTCCGGCCATACCGGTCAAGCCAATCGTCGAAACTGGAAAAATCCTGTCGAAGCGGCTGACGATCAGAAGCGACGAAGCAACAAGACGAAAGTCCGCCGACACCGACGGCACGGTGCGGCGGGCGCGTCAAATTGCGGAAAGCAACCGCCTGATTTGATGCCCCTATGTCCCTTTGGGCAAAACCCGGACATCACCCGATGCCTTGGTACAACGTTCGCGTCATGCCGGAGAGCGACATTCGGTCATTCTATCGATATGTGAAGTCGCTCGGTGATCCCGGCGCCTTCCTCCCGAGAACGGCGAGACCGGGGGAAGAGCCGAGGACGCCCTTCGTCACGCTGGAGCCACCGCAAATGCCGGAACCTTGTTCACGCGACCTGGACTGCGGCGTGGGCGAAGTTTGCTCGGCCGCACCAGTCCGCCAATGCGTTAAGAAGTAGGCACCTTGGGCAGCGGCCCTCTTAAGACAGCCGACCCCAACTACGCGGTAGGGCGAAACCTTAAGTTTCGGAATAGTAGCGAACGCCGCCCTCGGGCCAGACGTCAAGTCAGACCGTCAATGATAAAGCTTAGGGTGAGCGCCTCGCGGATCGCCTGTGGATTTGGGCTTGACGTTTTTCGGAATCGCCAGGGCATGAGTTCCTCGATCTGGGTCTGCGGATGGCCGTTTGATGATGGCGTCGAGGGTTTCGGCGAGGTAGGCGACCGGGTTGACGTCGTTTAGCCTGCAGGTGGCGATGGAGGCGAGCAGCGCCCAATTTTCGGCCCCGACTTCGTGACCTGCAAACAGGGCATTTTTTTCTGGTCAGGCATACTGGCCTGATCGCGTTTTCGACCGGGTTGGTGTCGAGTTCCAGGCGGCCATCGTCCAGGAAGCGGGTCAGGCCTTGCCAGTGGCCGAGCCCATGCCGGATGTCTTCGGCCAGGCCAGAGCCGGAGGAGATCATCGATAGCTGCTTTTCGAACCATGGTTTCAGGGCAGCGATGATGGGCGCGGAATGCTCCCGTCGGGCGGCAAGCCGGGCTTGAGGTGATGCGAGCATCCGCGCGTGATCCGCACCCATTACCCCTACGCCGATAAATCCAACGCGTATACTCAAGTTGACCTCCGTATTATTCCAATGCGTTCAGTCAAGCCAGCCGGTTGTCCGGGCTTTTCCGGCCTCGTGCGAGTCGGCGGCCGCCTGGATGAATTTCACCCAGCGCAGCCCGTCGAGCACGTTCGGAAACAAGATCGTGACTGCCTCCGCATGAACGGTTGCACGGTACAACGCGGTACGCGATGCCGTTTCGTGAGACGCTTCTCGCAATGAATCCTGGCCGGCTCCGCGGGCGAAAGCGCGTCAGAGAAGCAGCCGCTGGTCCGTTGTAGGCAAGATGCGGATCATATCCGCAGTAGGATGAACCTGCCGTGCCGGCGTGTCTATCTTCTGAGGCTGACCGGTGCTGGCGGCGCGCTCAATGGCAAGCAGGGCGCGCACGTCGGCAAATCCTTCTCCACCGTCGGCTTCAGGCGGTTGTGCATTCAGGATGCAGTCGGAGAAATACGCGGTCTGTCCGGCGAAATGGTCTGTCTGCGGGAACGTCGTTTCGGTTCTGATGTCGCCATGCCGAAGCTTCATTTGCACGGCAGTCTCGAAACGGAAGCCAGGGTCGGCTGTTACGCTCCCCTTCGTTCCGGCCACGTGGTAAAAATCCGAATTGTCCGCGCCGAAGCTGGCAATGAACTGTGCAAGCCGGCCCTCGGGGAAGCGCAACGTCACGGCAATGCTTTCCTCTACCTCCCCGACTGAGGCGCTGCCGAAACTCCTTACCGCGACTGCCTCGATCGGCTCAGTGGCAAAGATATGGCGCGCGGCATTCAGGCAATAGACGCCGATGTCCTGCAAGGGACCGCCCCAATAGGCGGCCTTGAGGCGGTGATTGTCGGACGACGCTACGAAGGAGAAGACCGCGGCAAAGATGCGGGGATCGCCGATCTCACCGCTGCGGATGCGCTCCAGCACCTCGACAGTGCCGGGCTCGTTGTGCAGCCGATACGCCGTCATCAGGTACGCTCCGCTCTCATTGGCGGCGGCGATCATCGCCTCGCATTCCGCCTCGGTCGTGGCCAGCGGCTTCTCAACGAGCGCGTGCTTGCCGGCTCTCAGGGCTCGGATCGCATAGTCGGCATGCATGGAGTTCGGCAATGCCACGTAAACTGCATCGGCGACGTCCGATGCGAGCATCTGGTCGTACTGCTCATAGCTGAAGACGTGTTCCACGCCGTAGAATTCGGCGAGCTTAGCGGCGTTTTTGGCCGAGCCGCTGACGATCGCCGTGATTGTCGAGTTTCCGGTCTGGGACACACCGGGCATAAAGGCTTCCTGTGTGATCCAGCCCGCGCCCACCACGGCATATCGTATCTTTCTCAATTGCTCCTCCCGAATGGGATCACTCCCGGCACTCGTCTAAAAATGGTCACGCCGTGGCCAGCGGAGCGTCTCTGAGGCCTGACGGCAGCGGTCGATTTGAGCCAGTCGCTCGATGGGTCTGTTGTCGCCTCTCAGGGGCAAAGGCGGGCAAGAGTCATCCCTCGCCCGCCGCAGAGTTGCGCCCCCCGCCTACTTTCCGATGCAGGTGTCGGCGGTTTCGGGGGTGCAGACGTCGAGACCGGTGTAGGTCGGGTCGGCCGGCGCGGGCTTGCCGTCCTTGATGTCCTTCAGCGCCAGCATGGTCTTGTAGCCCATTTCGAACGGCCGCTGTCCGACCTGGCCGAGCGACAGGCCTTCCTTCATCTGGTCCATCTGCACCGGCAGCGTGTCGGCGACGACCAGAGCCAGCTCCTTCTTGGCGATCTTATCCTTGTACGGCTCGACCGCAGCGCGATTGGCATCCGGTATGAATTGCGGAAAGCCGCCTGTCGGCACGAAGGCGTCGAGGTTTGGCGTCTTCGCCATGAAGTCCTGGAACTGCTGAACCGACAGAGGGAAGTCGTCGTTGGTATAGAGAGGGCAGCCCGGTGCTTCCGTCCAGCCGTTCTGGCCGGTCAGGGCATCACCTGGCGAGGCAGCCGACTCCTTGCCGGCCAGCGTATCGCGTATACCCTTCATGCGCTCATTGTGGTTGGCCGCGGCAGCTCCGCCCGACTGGATACAGATGGTACCGCCTTTCGGCTTGATGGTCTGCACGATCTTGGCGAGGTTGACGCCAATTTCGTAATTGTGCGTGCCGATATAGGCGACACGCAGGTCCTTGTTCTCCGGTAGCACATCCGAGTCCCAGGTAAGCACGGGAATGCCCGCTTCCCTGGCGGCCTGAAGCGCGACGGCCATTGCCGCGGCGTTCGACGGGGCGACGGCGATGCCGTCGACCTTCTTGGCCACCAGGTCCTGCACGATCTGCACCTGCTCCTCGCCGCCGCCATGCTCGCCGGGGCCGATATACATGCATTCGATCGCGCCGCTGGATTCGGCTTCGGCCTTCTTGCAGCCGTCACGAGCCTGGTCGAAGAAAGGATTGTTCATGTTCTTCGGCACAAGGGCGAAGACGTATTTCTGCTGGGCATAGGCCTGCCCTGCCATCAGCGCGGAAAACGCCACGGCCGCCGTCAGAATGTATTTTTTCACCTGTTCCTCCACTTTGTTTTGACGTCCACTATCCCCGACGGCTTGCGGCCGCCGGATTCTATTTGCGCTTCCAGGTAAACATACCCTCCAGCGTCGCCCGCAGCGACTTGCCCGAGGTCTGCATGCCGAGAAGCACGGCAAGAATGATGAAGGCCCCGACAAAGGCGCCCTGCCAGTTCGAATCGATCCCGGCCATCAGCAGCGCGTTGCGGATGACCTCGAGGAAGGCCGAACCGATCACAGCGCCAAACGCGGTTCCGTAGCCGCCCATCAGGCTGGCCCCCCCGATGACGGTGCCGGCGATCACCCTCAACTCGTAGCCGGTTCCCATCGCGTTGATGGCCGAGCCGCTGTAGCCGAGCAGCAGCAGGGACGCGATCGATGCGGTAAATGCGCAGAAGACATAGGCCTGGAATTTGATCCAGTCGACGGGGACGCCGGTCATCCGCGAGGCGTTCTCGTTGCCGCCGATCGCGAAGAGGTGGCGCGCCCAGGCGGTGAAAATGAAGACGGAGCCGACGATGAGCGCGAGGATCACCATCACCCAGAACTGCGAGGACAGTTCCGGGATCCAATGAGGCACCCAGCCGTCAGGCGTGTGCCTCGGCCATTTGGCCTGGCCGATGGCCTTGACGATCGGCGCATCGGGTCCGAACTGGTAAAGCATCTGGTTGCCGGACAGCACGACCGCCAGCGAGCGCGCGATCGACAGCATGCCTAGCGTCACCACGAAGGACGGCATGCCGATATAGGCCACGAAGAAACCGTTAAAGGCTCCGCAGGCGATGCCTGCGAGCAGACCCGCGCCAAACGCCACATACCAAGGCTGGTGCCAAGTGAGCAGCAGGCCGGCGACGATCGCGACCAGCCCCATCACCGAGCCGACCGACAGATCGATGCCGCCGGTGATCAGCACCACCGTCATGCCCAGCCCCATGATGGCGATAGGTGCAAAATTGCGGGTGGTGTTGGTAACGTTGTCGACCGTGCCGAAGCTGGGCTCCAGCCACGTCATGAAGACCACCAACACGAAAAGCGCGATCGCGACCCAGAAGGCCTGGCTGGCGATCATCTTCTGGAAAACGCTCTGCTCTATTATGCCGACCACATCACCGATGGACGCATGGCCTTCCTTCAGCATGTCGCTCTGGCTATGCATCACGGATTGCTCCCGTAATTAGGCCGGTGATCTCCTCCGGCGATGTCTTCTCCGTCGCCTTGTCGGCCACTTTCGAGCCGCGTCTCAGCACGATGATGCGGTCGCAGACCGCGAACACATCGGGCATGCGGTGGCTGATCAGCATTACCGACACATTTTGCGATTTGAGCCGCCGGATCAGCTCCAGCACCTCGGCTACCTGGCGGACGGAAATCGCCGCGGTCGGCTCATCCATCAGCACGAGCTTGGAGTTGGATAGCCGGGTGCGGGCAATGGCGACCGCCTGCCGCTGGCCGCCTGACATTTTTTTGACCAGATCGCGCGGCCGCGTCTCCGACTTCAGCTCCGCGAACAGTTTTGCCGAGCGGTTGATCATCGTCTGCTTGTCGAGCACGCGGAGCGGCCAAAACCCCTTCTTCATCTCGCGGCCGAGAAAGACATTTTGGGCGGCCGTCAGATTGTCGGCCAAGGCCAGATCTTGATAGACGACCTCGATCCCTTCGCCCCGTGCCTCGATCGGCTTGTGGAAATGGCAGACCTTGCCGTCCACCGCGATTTCGCCGTCGGAGGGTGGGAAGTTCCCCGCAATCAGCTTCACCATGGTCGATTTCCCGGCACCGTTGTCGCCCATCAGGCCAACCACCTCGCCGGCAGCAACCGCGAAGCTAACATCTGACAAGGCGCGGATAGCACCAAAGCTTTTCGAGACGCTTCGTACGTCCAGCACAGACACATTCTCCTCCCTGTGCGACGTCGACTTGAGCACTCAGCCGACGTACCTCTCTCCGGCTGCAATCTATATTGCAAAATGTATAAACATGCAACGTTTATTTCAGACGCATGCGGGGCGGCGACCAACTCTCCCTCGCATCAGTCTGTTCGCAGCCACTTGCTCTCCCGGGCCGAGCCCTGAATTGCCTCCACGAGTTCCTGGATGCGTTGGCCGGCCCGGAAGCCGAAAGACTCGTCTCGCTTCCCGGCGATCGCATCGACGAACCGCGCAATCTCGATAGCCTTCAGATCGTTGAAGCCGAGCTGATGGCCTGGTGCGACGCAGAAGAATCCATAGGGATCGTGATCCGGACCGGCCTCGATGCGCCGAAAGCCACGCCGGCCGCCGGGATCGGCCGTGCTGTAGAAATGCAGCTCGTTGAAGCGCTCCTGGCTGAAGACGAGCGCCCCCTTGGTGCCATAGACCTCGAAATCGTGCTGCATCTTGCGGCCGGTGGCGACCCAGCTCGCTTCGATGCTGCCGGATGCACCATTGGCAAAACGCAGAAATGCGCGACCGATGTCGTCGACCTCGATGGTCCGGCGCCCGCCTCGGCCATCCTGACGGCTCGCTATGACGGTGACGGAATCGCCGAGGACCCGTTCCACCGAGCCAAGCAGAAACTCCGCCGTGGCCAGAGCATGGCTGCCCAGATCCACCAATGCGCCACCGCCGACAGGATCGTGCCGGAAGGTAAATGGGCTTTCCGCATCCGCCATGTAATCCTCGGCGTGAATGCCGCGATAGCTGCGGATCTCGCCCAACTCGCCCGCGCGGATCATCTGCCGCGCCAGCGCGAGCAGCGGGTTGCAGAGATAATTGAACCCGACCTGCGTCCTGACGCCGGCCGCTTCCGCCGCCTCGGCCATCCGTCGGGCATCCGCCGCAACGGGCGCCAGCGGCTTCTCGCAATAGACGTGCTTGCCGGCGGCAATGGCGGCGAGCGCCATCTCCTTGTGGAAGGCGTTCGGCGCCGTGATATCGATCATATCGATCTCCGAGTCCTCGACCAGACGCCTCCAGTCCCCGCTCGCCCGCGCGAACCCCAAGGCCTGCGCCGCCTGCGCGGCGAGGTCATCGGTTCTGTCCGCAACCGTGTGGAGCACCAGTTCGTAGGGAAGATCGAAGACACGTTGTGCGGCAGCAAAGCCGAACACATGGGTCTTGCCCATGAAGCCGGTGCCGATCAGGCCGATTCTGAGTTGAGGTTTTTCACCGGCCATTCAACGCGGCTCCGTTTACCACCAGCGCCGAGTCAATCCGCCCGGCGAAAAAATCGAGCACGTTCCGCACGGACGAGATCGCCATGCGTTCTCCGCATTCGGCGGTGAGCCCGGCTATATGCGGCGTCAGAATCACTTGGTCGAAGCCGAAGAGCGGATGGTTCGCGGCAGGCGGTTCATCGTCGAAGACGTCGATACCGGCTGCGGCGATGCGCCCCTCTCGCAGCGCCGCGATCAGCGCCGCCTCGTCGACCACGCCGCCCCGCGCAGTGTTGATGAGTACGGCAGTCGGCTTCATCGCCGAGAGTTCCATTGGCCCGATCACCGGGCGCTCGGCCTTGGGTACGTTGACGGAGATCGCATCGGCCCAGGCGAGTCCCGTTTGCAAGTCGCTCACCGACGCGACCGGCCCCTCCGGCCAGCCTTGCCTTGCAAGGAATGGATCATATGCGCGCACGTTCATGCCGAATGTCGCCGCCATGCGCGCCAAGTGGCGGCCGATCCGGCCGAACCCGAGGATCAGCAGTCGCTTGCCCGCGAGTTCGTTTGGCTCCAGCCGGTTGCGCCAACCCCATTCGTTGTCGCGGACCGAACGATCCGCGCGGATGAGCCGCTTGGTTGCCGCCAGCAACAGCATCATAGCGTGCTCGGCCACCGACACCGAATTCACGTCGCCGACTATCGCCAGCGCGATACCACGTTCGTTGAGAGAAGGCAGATCCACGGCGTCGTAGCCGACGCCATGGCGCGAGACGATCTTCAGTCTCTCGGCGCGTGCGACGGTCGGAGCCGACAAGGGCTGGGTGCGGATGACGAGACCATCGGCCTTGCCGATCAGAGGTGCATAGCTTGGCTCGGAGACATCTTCGACATAGTCGTAGGTGACGCCGGGCGACCCATCGAGAAGTTCGATGCCGCTCGGATGAAGCTTTCCGGCGACCAGGACGTGGGGCATCAATAGCCTCCCTTGCCGGCTTCGGCCGGGACGGCTTTCGCACCCGTCAATTCGCGGAAGCGAGCGACACTTGCCTGCGCGGCGGAGGCAAGCAGTCGGGAGTCACCCGAGATGGTTGTCATCTCGAAACCCCATTCGACGGCACGTGCGGCGTAGTCGGCCGTGCCGCAATGGAGCGCGGCGCGTTTGCCGTTCCTCTTGCAGGCCGTAACGATCGTCCGCAGAGCGGCGATCATGTCAGGCTCCTCGCGATCGAAGGACGGCGCGAGACGCCCCTGGTGCAGGCTGAAGGTCAGGTCTGCGGGACCGACATAGATGCCGTCGAGCCCTGGCGTTGCGGCGATCGCATCGAGATTGCGCATTGCCTCGGCGGTCTCGACCATGGCGAAAGCCAGGATCTCGTCATTGGCCTCGGCCGCGTAGTTGGCACCCGCCGAGAAGTTGGCACGCGTCGGCCCAAAACTGCGCTGGCCGGCCGGCGGATAGCGCAGGTAGCTGACGAGCTGAGCCGCCTGTTCCGGCGTGTTGATCATGGGACAGATCACGCCATAGGCGCCGGCATCCAGCACCTTCATGATGATGCCCGGCTCCAGCCACGGCACGCGCGCCATGGGCACCACCCTGGATGCACGCATCGCCTGGAACATCGGAAGCAGCATCGAATAGTCGAGCGCGCCGTGCTGGACATCGATGCTCACGCTGTCATAGCCCTGCGCGGCCATGATCTCGGCGGTGAATGGATTGCCGATCGAAAGCCAGCCATTGATCGTGGGCCGCCCTTCGGCCCAGATCTGCTTGAGCTCGTTCTTGATCAAGGCGGCCTCCTCAGAACACGATCTGCGCAAGCTTGGTGTCGAGGTAGTCACCGATACCTTCGCTGCCGCCTTCGCGACCCATTCCGGAATATTTCGTGCCGCCGAACGGAGCCTCGGACGCGGCAAGAGCGAAGCTGTTGATGCCCACCATGCCCGCCTTGAGCTCCGCGACAACTCGCCTGGCCCTGTCTGGACTGCGGGTGAACGCATAGGCCGAAAGCCCCACCGGCGAAGCATTTGCTCGCGCGAGCACCTCGTCGTCGGAGCTGAATCTGGCGATCGCCGCGATGGGTCCGAAGTTCTCTTGGGCAAAGACCGTCATGTTGTCGGTAACGTCACTGAGAGCGGTAGGCTCATAGAAATGGCCCGCATTGAACGAGGCGGCGCGACCAGCTCCGGTCGCTACTTTTGCTCCGGCCCCCACCGCGTCGTCGACGATGGCTTCGATCTCCGCAAGCCGGCGGTCGCTGATTAGCGGTCCCATCTGAACCGAGGGGTCGAGGCCGTCGCCCAGCTTCAATGCTCTTGCGCGTTCGACGAAGCCTTCGACGAAAGAGTCGTGGAGGCTTTCGTGGACGAAGAAGCGATCAGGCGTCACGCAGACCTGCCCGGCATTAGCGTATTTGGTTGGCACCGACAGGTTGAGCGCAGTGTCTAGATCTGCATCGTCGAAGACGATCAGCGGCGCGTTGCCGCCAAGCTCCATCGACACCTTCTTCACCGTGTCGGCGGCATCGCGGATCATTTGCTGGCCGACTCGAGTGGAGCCGGTCAGCGATACCTTGCGGACAGCAGGCGAAGCCATGATGGGCGCATAAGTCGTGTCCGTCAGGCCGATGACGAGGTTCACCGTGCCGGCAGGAAGCCTGCCGGCGCGCATGCAGTCGACCATCACCATCGCCACGCCGGGAGTCTGGCTCGACGGACGGATGATAGTCGAACAGCCGGCAGCTAGCGCCGGCGCCACCTTGCGGGCAACCAGAGCAGCCGGAAAATTCCAGGCCGTGAACGCTGCCGCAACCCCGACCGGTTCGCGCAGGACCTCAAACCGGCCGCCCGGTACGCGGCTTTCGATGACTCGACCATAGATGCGCCGCGCCTCTTCGGCATACCAGCGGAACTGGTCGATCGAGAGTCCCCATTCCCGCTCAGACTGGGCGATTGGCTTGCCGGTCTCGGTCGAGATCATCCGCGTCGCTTCGTCCTTGCGGCGGATCATCTCGTCGGCGATGGCGTGAAGCGCGTCAGCCCGCTCGAAGGCGCTTTTGACTTTCCAGGCGGCGAAGCCGCGGCCCGCACTTTCCAGAGCCTCCTCGGTATCGACGAAGGCGGCAGATGGCGCATTCCCAAGTGACTCTTCTGTGACCGGGCTCAGGACCGTGGAGGTGGCATTTCCGAACGCCGGTCGCCAACGACCATCGATAAACAATCCGTATTTCGCGTACATGGCTTATCCGATCTCGCTGACCTTCACGGAGCGGCCTTCGACCGCCGATTTCATCGCCGCTTCGGCCAAGACCAGAGCGCGGCGCCCGTCCTCGAAACCGACCAGCGGCCGCTCGGCCTTCTCGACGCAGGTAACGAAGGCGTCGATCTCGGCATCGAACGCTTCGCGGTATCGCTCGATGAAAAAGTCGAGGTAGGGCGTGGTGGCTTCGGCCCGCGCGGCCGAGTAACGGCGCAACTCATGAGGCTTCCGGTTGCCGCTGATCACCATGCCGGTGCTGCCCAGAAGCTCGACGCGCTGGTCGTATCCATAGGTTGAGGTGCGGGAATTGTTGATGTGGCACTGCTTGCCGCTTTTGGTTCGCATCACGACCATGACGCTGTCGTAGTCGTTTAGTTCCTCCATCATCGCCGGGTCGATCAGCCGGCCTCCTATGGCGAACACCTCCTCCGGCTCCTCTCCCAGCATGAAGCGGGCGAGGTCGAAATCGTGGATCGTCATGTCGCGAAAAAGCCCGCCCGCGACCTCGTAGTAGGAACGGGGCGGCATGCCAGGATCACGCGAGGTGATGATGACCTGGTGCAGGTCGCCGATCTCGCCGGATCGTACGGCGTTCCACGCCGCACGATGACCGGGGTCGAAACGTCGGTTGAAGCCGATCTGGACCGGCACGCCCTTGGACAAAATTGCTTCGGCGCAACGGTTCACCCTTTCCAGACTAAGATCGATCGGCTTCTCGCAGAGCACGGGTTTGCCAGCGGCCACCGCCTTTTCGATGTAGTCGGCATGCGTGTCAGTCACCGTCGCGACAAGGACCGCATCTACATCTGCCGAGGCAAATACCTCGTCGGCGGATCCCGAAGCGCGAACGCCGTGCCGCGCCGCGACAGCCTCCGCGGACGATTCGTCGATGTCATAGACGGTGGCCAGTTCCGCACGGGGATGCGCGGCGATGTTTGCCGCATGCATCCTACCTATCCGACCACAGCCGAGCACAGCAATCCTGAGCAAGAAATCCTCCCGGTTTGAATTTTTGCAATGATCGTTGCAAACATATTGATTTGTCAATGGGCATTCCGTATAGATTTGGAAAGACCGTCGTTAGGGAGGAGACAAAGATGACCAGGGCCACCGTCCGTCTGACCATGGCACAGGCGCTCGTGCGCTATCTGTGCAACCAGTTCACGGTCGTCGACGGCGAGAAAGTTCCGCTTTTTCCGGGAGTCTTCGCCATCTTCGGGCACGGCAACGTGACGTGCCTTTCTGAAGCACTCGAGGCGGTGAAGCACATGCTGCCGACCTGGCGCGGCCAGAATGAGCAGTCGATGGCGCTTGCAGCGATCGGCTTTGCAAAGGCGAAGCGCCGGCGCCAGATCATGGTTGCGGCGACCTCGATCGGTCCGGGTGCGCTGAACATGGTGACGGCGGCGGGTGTCGCCCATTCGAACCGGCTGCCGGTGCTGATGCTCTCAGGCGACACCTTCGTCAGTCGCCGGCCCGATCCGGTCATGCAGCAGGTCGAGCACTTCGGCGACCCAACCATCAACGTCAATGACGCCTTTAAGGCGGTCACGCGCTACTGGGACCGCATCGTCCATCCCGAGCAGATCATCTCGTCGTTGCCGCAGGCGGTTGCGGTGCTGCTTGATCCGGCCGATTGCGGGCCTGCCTTCATCGCTTTGCCGCAGGATGTGCAGGAGATCGCCTGGGATTATCCCGAAGCCTTCTTCGAACAGACGGTGAATGAGGTGCCGCGCCCCCGGCCCGATCGCAGCCGGCTCGCCGAAGCGACCCGCCTCCTCAAAGGCGCAAAGCGGCCGCTGATCATCTCGGGTGGTGGCGTGCGTTATTCGGGTGCCGAGAAGGTTCTTGGCGATTTCGCCAAAAGGCATGGGATCCCGCTCGCGGAGACGATTGCCGGCAAAGGCACGGTTACGCACGACCACCCCGCGCATGTCGGACCGATCGGCATCGTCGGCTCAACCTCCGCCAACGCGCTGGCGGCGGAAGCCGACGTGATCATCGCCGTCGGCACACGGCTCATGGACTTCACCACCGGATCCTGGAGCGCCTTCTCGGCCGACGCAAAGTTCGTCTCGATCAATGCCGCACGCTGGGATGCCACCAAGCACCGGGCGCTCGCCGTCGTCGGCGACGCGCTGGAGACGGTGAGCGAACTCGAAGGTGCCCTCGGCGACTGGAAAGCGGAGAGGGCCTGGACAGACAAGGGTCGCATCGAGTTCGCCAAGTGGAACACGATGCTTGACGGCTTCCAGAAGCCGACCAACGAGCCGGTCCCGACCTATGCGCAGGTCGTAGGCGTGGTGAACGCCAAGGCGGGCGAGCGTGACCTGCTGATCACCGCGGCCGGTGGACTGCCCGGCGAGGTGATGAAGAACTGGCGGGTGAAGGAACCCAACACTTTCGACTGCGAGTTCGGCTTCTCCTGCATGGGTTATGAAATCTCTGCCGGCTGGGGCGCGGCCATGGCCGACCCTACCCGCACGCCGATCGTCATGATCGGCGACGGCACCTACATGATGATGAACTCCGACATCTATTCGTCGGTGCTCGCCGGCCACAAGATGATTCTCGTGGTATGCGACAATGGCGGCTATGCGGTGATCAATCGGCTGCAGAACGCCAAGGGCGGCGCCTCCTTCAATAACCTTATCAAGGACTGCCGGGTCAAGGAGCCGTTCTCGGTCGACTTCGCCAAGCACGCGGAAGCCATGGGCGCGCTGGCGCGGCGTGTCGAAAGCCTTGCCGATCTCGGCCAAGCGATCGAATGGGCGAAGACCACCGACCGAACCACCGTCATTGCCATCGTCTCCGACGCCTTCAGCTGGACGCCCGGGGATGCATGGTGGGACGTCGGCGTGCCCGAGATCAGCGGGCGCCAGCAGGTCCGCGACGCGCATGCCGCGCAAACCGAAGGTCGCAAGAAGCAGCGCGTGGGTGTCTGAACCGTTCGGGCGCGCGGGGGCGTCCCCTGCCGGAACGATGCAAAACTCCCTGAGCATTGTTCCGGCAGTTTTTTGTCGCTGCGCAGGCAGCCAGCAGCATTCGAAAATCATGATTGGAGATGACGATGAGAGCCAAGCTTGGCATCGCGCCGATCGCCTGGTGGAACGACGACCTTCCCGAACTGAGCGACGACGTCTCGCTGGAGGAGTGCCTGCGGCAGGCCCGTGAGGCCGGCTTCACCGGCATGGAGACTGGCCGCCGCTTCCCGATGGACGCGGCCGTGCTTGAGCCCATCCTGAGGCAGCATGCCATGAGCGTCTGTGGCGGCTGGTTCTCCGGCCGCTTGCTGGTCGGCAATATCGATGAAGAGAAGGACCGCATCGCCGCGCAGATGGAGTTGTTCAAGGCGACCAACGCGCCCTGCATCGTCTATGGCGAGACGGGTCGCACCATTCAGGGCGACCGCGGAACGCCGCTGGCTATGCGCCCGCGTCTCGACGACGATCAGATCAAGGCCTACGGCCGTAAGCTCACCACTTTCGGCGAATGGTGCGCGGGTCAGGGCATGCCGATTTGCTACCACCACCACATGGCCGCGCCGATCGAAAGCGAACAGGACGTCGATCTGCTGATGAAGCATTCCGGCGAGGGTCTGCCCCTGCTCTACGATGCCGGCCATATGGCCTTTGCCGGCGGCGACGTGCTGCGGGTGGTGGACAAGCACCACGCCCGCATTTCGCATGTACACACCAAGGACATCCGCCAAGCGGTCGTGGACGGGCTCGACCGCAGCCGGGAAAGTTTTCTCGACGCAGTGGTAAAGGGGGCCTTCACCGTACCCGGTGACGGCTCGCTCGACTTCGAGGCGATCGTGAAGCGGCTGGCCTCCTACGGTTACGAAGGCTGGTTCGTCGTTGAAGCCGAGCAGGATCCCGTCAAAAGTCCGCCACTCGAAATGGCGAAGATCGGGCATAAGGAATTGCGGCGCGTCATGGCCGCGGCTGGCTACACTGTGGAGAGCTGAAGTATGAATCGCATGGATGGAAAGGTCTGCGTTGTCACGGGTTCAACGCAGGGGTTGGGAGCGGCCATTGCGCGCCGGCTGGCGGAAGCCGGCGCTGCCGGTCTTGTCACTCTCGGCCGCAACGAGGCGAAGGGCCGTGCCGCGGCCGAGGCGATCACGCACGACACCGGCGTGCCTGTCCACTTTGTCAAGGCCGATCTCGGCAAAGTCGAAGATTGCCGAAGCGTGATGGCGGAGGCCGAGCGCGTTTATGGCAAGATACATGTGCTGGTGAACGCCGGTGCCCGCACGGACCGTGGCACCATCCTCGATACCTCGCCCGAACTTTTCGACGCCCTGTTCGCCGTCAACGTGCGCGGACCCTACTTCCTGATGCAGGAGGCCATCCGCCGCATGATCCGCGACGGCATTGAAGGCGCCATCTGCAACATCGGCTCGATCTCGGAACATGCCGGCCAGCCTTTCATCAACGTTTACTGTGCCACTAAGGCGGCGCTGGCGACGCTGACCCGCAACACGGCGTTTTCCGTGATGAAGAACCGCATCCGCGTCAACCAGCTTGATGTCGGCTGGATGGCCTCCGACCATGAGCGGGAGTTACAGGCGAGTGAGACGGGCGATTCCAATTGGGAAGCGAAAGCGGTCGCAAACCTGCCCTTCGGGCGCCTGATCGACCCCCGCGAGGTCGCGCGGGCGGTAAACTTCCTTGTTTCGGACGATGCCGGGCTCATGACAGGTTCGGTGGTGGATTACGACCAGACAGTCCTTGGTGCCGCATCCGGCCCCATGGCCGTGCCTGAAAAGGCGATGGCGTTTTAACCTTCCGACACCGATTGAGAATCGACGGCCGGAGGATCGCCGGTGCTGCGACAGGTTTCGCGGTTTGGAGTCCCTACCGCTCGGTAACCGTTGGAATGCGGGGATTGACTGCGTTGTTCTGAAGCCTGGCCGCCAAGGCCACGGTCAAAGCCTGGGCAAGACACATAGGAGCCGCCAGCGAGCGCGAGAAAGTGTATTCGTGCTCCGGAACGGCGAAGAGAACGCGCGCGCTCTTGGCCAATGGAGACAGCGTGCTGTCCGAGATCGCCACGATGGGTATACCTCTCCCCGCGGCTTCTTCCACAACATTGACGACCTCGTTCGCATAGAAGCGGAACGACACCGCAAACAGCAGGTCCGTCTTCCGCATCGCGCGGGCCATATGCGTGGCCAGTCCGCCGCCCGGATCCAGGAGCACGCAGCGCTTACCCAGCATGGTCAGTATATAGCGAAGGAGTTCGACGACCGGTGCCGAGCGAAGTTGTCCCATCAGATAGACGACGTCGGCCTTCTCGAGCAGGCTAACGGCTTCCGCCAGATCCTCGGGCTGAATACCGGTGAGCATCTCTTTCAGGGACGCGATGTCACGGACGACCAGATCGTGCATGAATCCCATCTCGCTGCGATCCGTCCGCTCCCCCAGTTCCTTCTCCAACGCCTTGACGCGGGCTTCGAAGCCGGGAGCCGCGGTGGACAATCGTTTCTGGAAGAGGCTCTGCAGGTCCTTGAACCCCTCATACCCCAATGCTTGGGCAAATCGGACGAAGCTGGACGCGTGAACGCCGCTGCCTTCCCCGATCGAGTTCACCGATCGCACCGCGACGTCATTCGGATTTTGGGTGAGATACAACGCAATCTTCTGGTACGACTTGCTCATCCCATCATACCGGTCGTGTATCACGCGGATGAGATCCTCATAGTCCTTGGGAGCCTCGACCTTCTCGTCCACGATGCACATCCTTGCAATTTTTGTTGCATGATGGCGTCTTTGAAGGTTTTTGACCAGCAGAGAGTTGTCAACTCTGTCATGGGGCCACAAGTTGTGACTTCCGGTCGTACTGCGCAGGTCAGCTTCGCGCTAGAAAAACGGATCGGAGCGCCGAAGAGTCCGCATCGCGCGTCCGCGCACCAAGAGGGCTGCGACGGGTCCGTGCGAAGGAGACGCGTCAGAGGAGCAGCGGTTTCGGACAGGCTTAGGAATAGAAGGCCGGAAAGTCGACCGCTCCACCGCCCTACCAAAAGGCTTCGCGGCGGCGAAGATCTTTGCCGACGCCGCCCACTACGACTTGGAGAATACCTGCTGCCTTATGCGATCCGCAGAGTTACCGATCCGGAAGCAAGCCTCATAGTCTTCTTGGAGAGCACATATCGCGCCGCCGCAGACCTCGCGGACTGGGATTCAGCCGGTCTCGAATGTGCATTCGGGCAACCTCTGCGACCACGGGCTCCGCAAGTGCTCTGTCGCGCCGACGTTCGCAACGGCAAGTCCGTCCTACGACCCTGAAAACATCATCGGCTGCGCTTCAGCGGTACTGCATTTGGTACTGCATCGCCAACTTAAATCCCATTAAGCTTTGATTTTTATTATCTTTTCCGGATCAGTCCGTCCAGTCCATCATCGTCCCGACTCGCAATTTCGAGTTCGTGGTTGCTCGATCTCGATTTGTTGTCAGGCCGCTTGCCGACGATAGCAAAAGAACGCCTCCTCGATAGGGGGTCTTGCGATGTAGCGGTCTAGCGACTCGGCCCCCCACATTTGCAGCGGAATATTCTGTGAGTATCATTTGTCCGATTTACACGTCGCTGTTCGCTTTTGCCGAACGAACTATTGAGGCAGCTTCCGCACAAAGCCACATCCTATTATGGCAGGATGATCTCGCCCTGTTGGGATGATATGGATATGCGGATCTGGTTGCACTCATGGCAACATAGCCCTGTTTCTTTGCCACGAAGCTGCCGAAGCAACTGCCTATTTTGGCTTCGCGCGGCTGCGGCTTTTGCGCGCCGATATCTCCGAGGCAGCGTCTATGAAGAGTGACGCGATTTCCTATCCGCCGAGAGGACTCTCTCGCGACGAAGCCGCACGCTACGTCGGTGTCGGATCGACGCTTTTTGAAGAGATGGTTGCTGATGGGCGCATGCCGAGACCTAAACACATCAACAGTCGGGCCGTCTGGGACCGTGTAGCGCTCGACATCGCGTTCACCTCGTTACCCGACAAAAACAACGGTCTGCAACAGCTTTTGGAGCGGAGCAAAAAGGAAGCAAGGAGATAGAATAGGCAGCTTGCGCATACGCTGCTGGCGTAATAAAGTCGCGGGCTCGTACGGAACACGCGACGTGAACGATCGTGAAAAGCTTGCGCAAGAAGTTAAAATTTGGCGCGCCAAGGCAGGATTCACGGCCGAAGCCGCAGCCAAGGTGCTTGGGATACCCAAGCGCACATTTGAAGGCATTGAGCAAGGCAGGGGCTTCCCTTACCCGTTGCTCCTTCGGGTCGCCATGGAGAGCAAAGGCCCTTCGCCTCCGGCGACGATCGAGGTGCCCCGGCGCTTGGAACAGCAGAAGGCTGGAAGGAGGGCTTAATGGGCCGGCCATTCAAGGATGACAAATATCCCGGAGTCTCGTCGCGCCTAAAAGGCGGTAAACTCGTCTATCGTTACCGCGGCAAGGGAAAGCCCGAAATTCGGCTTCCAGGCCGGCCGGGTGATCCAGAGTTCGAAGCCGCCTATGGACGGGCAACTCAAGGCCAGAGTCAGAAGGCCGTGATCATCGACTTGCCTGGACGGGCGTTGCCAAAGACTTTCGGTCATGCTGCCCGCCGACTTGAAACGACGATGGAATGGCTGGACTTCGACCAAGCGACCCAGCAGAAGAATGCTCGGCTTATTGAACGCTTCCTTGAGATGAAGGTCGATCCCGCCTATCCGCTGACCTGGCGCGACACGCCGATCGAGCATCTTGATGCCGACCGTCTGCGTGCGATTATCGAAGGCGTCTTTGGCACCAGACGGACAGTCGCAAAGCACCTGCTGGTAGCGATCAAAAAGCTCCTTTGGGTGGCGATTGACGTTGAGAAGTGGATCAAGCCGCAGGACGATCCTTCGCTGTCAATTCGCGTTCGCATTCCCAAATCGACGGCCAATCCCGGGTGGCCGATGGCCATTCGTGAAAAGTTCGAGGCGCGCCATGCGGTCGGCTCGGCGGCGCGCACCTGCTATGCCCTCGGCTTCTGGCTCGGGAATAGACGCGGCGATATCGCCACACTGGAATGGGAAGATCTGGTCAGCGAGGAAATCGAACTGTTCGATGGCTCGCTGGTTTTGATCGAGGCCTTCGAGTTCCGGCAGAAAAAGAACCGAAACCGCCACGGCGGCAGGGAAGTGTTTATCCCCGTCGTGGACAAGCTGGCGCAGGCTCTGGAGCCGCTGGACCG
This sequence comes from Mesorhizobium sp. M0207, assembly GCF_040321995.1. Classification (NCBI taxonomy): domain Bacteria; kingdom Pseudomonadati; phylum Pseudomonadota; class Alphaproteobacteria; order Hyphomicrobiales; family Phyllobacteriaceae; genus Mesorhizobium; species Mesorhizobium sp. M0207. The sequence continues at coordinate 161,910 of NZ_JAMYSQ010000010.1, read as the reverse complement.
TTCGAAAGGTGGACCGGTATTGAGGAATGGCTATGGGCGTCCGTTTGCGGAAAAAAGCCTCACCGGCATGATGGCACATTGGAACAAGCAGGCCGGCATTCCGGAGGGCTACACCCTGCACGGGCTCCGGCGTACCTTCGGCACGTATCTCGCCGAATGCAACATCCAGGCACGCGCCATTATGGAAGCGATGGGACATTCCTCCATGACGGTGACGGACGCGTACGTACGGGAAGCCAACAAGAAGCGGATGGCCGTCGATATCGCCCGCGCGATCAACGAGCGGGAGGCGAAACGCGACGCCATAAAGCATCGGACACCGCTTCGCGTCATCAAGTGAATGGTTTCAATTCGGACCGGTGCAGGGCGGCTTATCGGCCGCCCTTTTTTGTTGGGCCCATAATCGGCCCAAAACGTTTTGGGCCGAGGCCACTTTTTCGCACTAAAATCAAAGGTCTTGGTGGGCCCGGAGGGACTCGAACCCCCAACCAAGCGGTTATGAGCCGCCGGCTCTAACCATTGAGCTACAGGCCCCACGGCGCTGGATTAGTGTTTTTCCCTGAACCGCACAAGGCTTTCCGAGGGCTTTCCGAGCAGGCGTTCCAAGGGGGCTGGCAGAGATCGCCCAAATCAGCCCATATTGATAACCTATTGCACGTCGCCCATTGGACGCCGGCCAACACTCGGCTGTCTTGGGATCCCAGATCGAGGAGATTTCATGACCAGACGTATTTTGCCCCTGGCGATTGCCGCCGCAATCGCATTTCCGGCGATCGCGGCCGCCGCCGATTCGCCACCGCCGCCGCGTATCGTCGTCACCGGTGAAGGCGAGGCGGCGATAGCACCCGATCTGGCTCTGCTGACGCTCAGCGTCATGCGCGAAGCCAAGACGGCACGTGCAGCGCTCGATGCCAATAACGACGCCATGGCCGCGGTGATCGCTGCCATGAAATCGTCCGGCATCAAGGAGCGCGACCTGCAAACCGCGGGCATCCAGATCAATCCGCGCTATAACTACACCAACAAGCCCGACGGCAGCCAGGAGGCCGAGCTTGTCGCCTACCAAGTGACCAACACGCTTTCGGTGCGCGTCCGCGACATCGACAAGACCGGCGACATTCTCGACAAGGCGGTGTCGCTCGGCGTCAACCAGGGCGGCGGCATCTCCTTCTCCAACGACGATCCGGCGGCAGCCGTCACCGAGGCACGCAAGAAGGCCGTCGCCAATGCCATGGCCAAGGCCAAGACGCTGGCCGAAGCGGCCGGCGTCGGCATCGGCCGGGTCCTGGAAATCACCGACCAGAATTTCGCACCACCGCCGATGCCGATCAACGCCAAGGCATTCGATGCCGCCGGCGCGTCGGTCCCGGTGCAAGCCGGCGAGAATTCCTATACCGCACAGGTGACGGTGACTTTCGAATTGAAATGACCATCGCTTGCAGAATGAAAAACCCCGGAGGATCGATCCTCCGGGGTTTTTTTGAGCCGCGCTTTCCGTCCTGGCGGAAAGGGCTCCGCTACTCTACCGGCTGCAAGTCAGCCTGCCGCAAGCCCGAAGACCTTAGCGATAGATGATCGGACAGCCGCGCTCGTTGGCGAATACGATTACGACGCGGTCGCCATACTGGCGGCCGGCGACCTTGACCGTGCGGCGGTTGATGTCGATGATGCGGGCGCGGTGCAGGCCCATGCGTTCGGCCTTGTCAATGGCACGCTCCGGCGAACAGGACCGGCGCCAGCCGCCATGACGGCGGTGTTCGCGATAGTAACCATCATCTTCGTCGCCGGTATAGACGCCGACGCGCGGATCCTGGTTGTTGCCGAAGCCGAGATAGATGCTGTCAGCATGAGCGGGGATGGCAGCAAGCGTGCCAAGGCCGACAAGTGCCGAAAGAGCAACCGTCTTGATGGTATTGAACATTGTCTTCTCTCCTTGTTTGAGGGTTTCCACCCGTTTTCGTCAAACCTATGCGAGGAGAATGCACCCGCCTGTCTGAATTTTTTGCGAACCAGCCATTCATCCCCCGTTCATGCGGCAAGAATGGGCCAGCCGTCAGTCTGTCCGTTTCTGGAACCGTTCTATGCAGGGCAGATGGGGAACGTACCCTTTTGCCATGGTTCCCGGTCTTCGTTACCGCAGGAAATCCTAAGGCTCGTCCGCGAGCATATGGTCGAAATACTCGTCCGGCTCGGCAAGGTCGGTCTCGCTGGCGCTGACCCGGCCGCGCATCGAGATGCCGGCCTCGTGCACGGTCTCGTCGCTTCCCGACACCAGCCTGTGCCACCAATAGAGATCGCGGCCCTCGGCCACCAGCCGGTAAGCGCAGGTCTTGGGCAGCCAGCTGATGGTGCGCACGTTCTGCGGCGTCAGCCCGACGCAATCCGGAACACGCGCCAGCCGGTTGGCATAGTCGGAGCAGCGGCAGCTTCCAGCATCGAACAGCCGGCAGCCGACGCTGGTCCAGTAGATCTCTCCGGTGTCCTCGTCTTCGAGTTTGGACAGGCAGCACTTGCCACAACCGTCGCAGAGTGATTCCCACTCGGCCGGGGTCATCGCCTCGAGCGTCTTGGTCTTCCAGAACGGCTTTTCCATCGTCGGCATGTGGCCCCCGGACGCTTCAAGGTCAAGCACGGCAACCGTGCACCCTCGTCCGAACGATACGCCGGGACCATACGCCAGGACCATACGCCAGGACCATACGAATGACATGAAGTCGCCTTCAAAACGCCGGTCAATCGCCCTGTGCCACAGCTAGAACCTACAAACAGGAACCAAACATGGTTGCTGAAAGTTTGGGCATGGATGGGACGCCACAAGGAGTGTTTATGATGAAACGCCAACCACGGATTCTGGCAGGCACGGCGCTTGGCCTGTTGATGGCGTCCGCGCCGCTAGGCGCGTTCCCGCTGCAAGGCGACGCCGCATTCGGCCCCGTGCAACGTACCGCAGCGCCGCTCATCCCAGTGCAATCGAGTTGCGCCGAGGGCGAGTCGGCGGAGGCCTGCGCGCAAAGCCAGCAGGCAGAGCAGCCCAGAAAGAAGAAGCGCGACCAGCAGCAGCAAACGGAATCCGCTCCGGCCGAGCAGGCGGCTCCAGCCGAGTCCGAGCAACCCCGCAAGAAGCGGCGCAATCAGCAGCAGCAAACAGAATCCGCTCCGGCCGAGCAGATCGCTCCAGCCGAGTCCGAGCAACCCCGCAAGAAGCGGCGCAATCAGCAGCAGCAAACAGAATCCGCTCCGGCCGAGCAGATCGCTCCAGCCGAGTCCGAGCAACCCCGCAAGAAGCGGCGCAATCAGCAGCAGCAAACAGAATCCGCTCCGGCCGAGCAGATCGCTCCGGCCGAGACCGAGCAACCCCGCAAGAAGCGGCGCAATCGGCAGCAGATCGAAGCGGCCCCATCGGAACAACCGGCCGAGCAGGCAGCGCCGGCAAACGACAACCAGCCCAACGTCAACCCGCGCAAGAAGAAGCAAAAACAGAACCAGCAGATCGAGGCTGCCCCGGCAGAACAGGCTCCGACTGTCGAGCCCGGACAAAAGCCGGGCAAGCGCAAGAAGCCTGCTGAATTGACCGGACCCGCCACGGAGGCGGAAGGCCAGCCGGCGCCGACCAATAAGGAAGCGACCCCACAGGCCCAACCGGCTCCGATCGAGCAGCAGGCCGCTCCCGTCCAGGGCGAACAGCCCCAGGACAAGATCAAGAAACGTGGCAAGAGGCCTGTCGGCGAACAGCCGGTGACAGGAGAGCAACAGCCCTCGACCGGCGAACAGCCTTCGACTGGCCAGGCCGCGCCGGTCCAGGGTGAAAATCCGGTCCAGGGTGAAGCCCAGGCCAATCCGAACGAGGCACCTGTTCTGGACAGCCAGAAGGATGTCTTGCGCAAGCGCAAGGGTGGCAAGGAGCGCGGCCAAAATGCCGGTAAGCAGCAGGGCAACCAGCCCGCCCAGCAGGGCGAGAACCAGGTGGAAGCCCCGAAGCCGGCTCCGGTCGATCAGGGGCCGCCACCCACCGACGACCGGGCAGCCCAGCGGGAGATCAAGCCTGAAAAGATCGTTCCGGTGACCGAGGAAAAAGGCAAGCGCGTCGAGCGTGCGCCGGACGTCGAGGATGTTCGTCGTCGTCCGCGCCCCCAGGGTGCCAACGTCGTCAGGGAATTCGGCGACCGCGTTATCCTGCAGTTCAACAACCAGACGTTCGTCGAAAGCAGTGATGCACCGCGCATGCACCGCGGCGCCAGGAATGTCTATTACGAGGACCTGTCGGGCGATCGCACCCGGGAAATCGTTGAGCGTGACAATGGTGTCCGGATCGTCACCATCCGCAACCGCTACGGCGACGTCATCCAGCGTTCACGCTTCGCGCCCGACGGCCGCGAATATGTGCTGAGCTATGTCGACGAGCGGAACTATGACGACGATGCAGACTGGCGCGACCCGGGCGACGACCTGCCGCCGATGCGCCTTACCATCCCGCAAGAGGAATACATTCTGGATTCCGAAGAGGTCGAGGATCCGGACGACTACTACACCTTCCTCGAACGGCCGCCGGTCGAGAGGGTCCAGCGCCTCTATTCGATCGACGAGGTCAAGCGCTCGGCCCGCGTGCGCGACATCGCCCGCCGCATCGACCTCGACACGCTCAACTTCGAATTCGGTTCGGCCTCGATTTCCGACACCGAGGTCCAGAAGCTGGAGGGTGTTGCCAACGCCATGGACAAGCTGCTGAAGAAAAACCCGGCCGAGAGCTTCCTGATCGAGGGCCATACCGACGCTGTCGGCACACCGGAAGCGAACCTTGCTCTGTCCGACCGCCGCGCCGAGGCGGTCGCCGAAGCCTTGACCAACGCCTTCGGCATCCCGCCGGAGAACCTGACGACGCAGGGCTATGGCGAGGAGTATCTCAAGGTCAACACGTCGGGACCCAACCGCGAGAACCGCCGCGTCGCCATCCGCCGGATTACCCCCCTGGTAGCGCCTGTGGCCAGCGCCCAATAAACCGCAATGTGAACCGCGCGATTTGATCAACCATTGAATCGCGCGGTCATCAATCTTGAAACGCGCGGTTACCCATCCCAGATTCTGGAAAGGGCGTTCCCTGCCCTGTCCCGACTCCAGCGGGACACACGAGCCCCGCCGGTTCCCCTCCCCGGCGGGGTTTCGTTTTTTTGAAACCTTGCAAACCGCCGCAGCCTGCCCGAAATACGGCACTCCGACAACGGAGCCCGAATCGCCGCATGAAGCGCCTCGAACTCGCCATCGAATCGATCATTCTCGCCTCGCGCTGGCTGCTGGTCGCCTTCTATCTCGGACTGGGTGCGGCACTTGCCATCTATGCCGTGTCCTTCGGCAACAAGCTGTTCGAGTTCGTCTCCGTTGCCTTCACGCTCGATGACACCGACACCATCCTGAAAATACTCGGCCTCATCGATGCCGCGCTGGTCGCCTCACTGGTGGTGATGGTGATCATCTCGGGTTACGAAAACTTCGTCAGCCGCTTCGATGAAAATGACGGCAAGGTGCATTGGCTGGGCACGATCGATGTCGGCTCGCTGAAGGTCAAGGTCGCCTCGACAATCGTAGCGATCTCCTCGATCCACCTCTTGCAGGTGTTCCTGAACTCGGTCTCCTACACGACCGACCAGCTGATGTGGCTGACCATCATTCATCTGGCCTTCGTTCTGTCGGCACTGATGCTTGCCTATATCGACCGGCTGATGGGTCTTGGCAAAGCCAAGAAAGCCGAAGACTGAGCACACGTCTGTGCCGGTCTTTAAGAGATATGCCTGTCAGCTAGATACTTTCCGTCAGTAGATACCTTTGATTTTGGTATCCGTCCGGCCGAACACCTCGTCCGGCACAAAAAAGTCGCCGGCGAGCGGGCCTGTCGCACCCGGCGCATAGGCCGAGAAATCGCTGACGCCCTCAGCGCGCAGCACTTCTTCGTCAATGTAGAAATTGCCGGTCGCCTCACGCGACGGCCTGACCAGGATGGCGTATGCCGCATCGGCCATGATGTCGGGCGAACGGCTCATCGCCGCCACCGTCGCCCCGCCCAGGAGGTTACGCACCGCCGCCGTGTCGATGGTCGAGATCGGCCATAGCGAATTGACCGCAATGCCGTCCCTGGCGAACTCGGCGCTCATGCCCAGCGTGCACATCGACATGCCGAACTTTGCCATCGTGTAGGCGACATGGTTCTTGAACCACTTGGCCTTCATGTCGAGCGGCGGCGCCAGATTCAAGATGTGAGGATTTTCCGCCAACCTCAAGTGCGGAATGCACATTTTGGAGACGAGAAAAGTGCCGCGCGTGTTGATCTGGTGCATCAGATCGTAGCGCTTCATATCGGTCTCCAACGTGCCGGTGAGCTGGATGGCACTGGCGTTGTTGACGCAGATATCGACGCCGCCGAACCGCTCCACGGTCTTGGCGACCGCCTCGGCGACCTGTTCTTCATCCCGAATGTCGCACAGCGCCGGCAGCGCCTTGCCGCCGGCCTGCTCGATCTCGTGCGCCGCCGTGTAGATCGTCCCGGGCAGCTTCGGATGCGGCTCGGCGGTCTTGGCCGCGATCGTCACATTGGCGCCATCGCGCGCGGCGCGCAGCGCAATCGCCAGCCCGATGCCGCGCGACCCGCCGGAGATGAAAAGCGTCTTTCCCTTGAGCGACATCCTTGCGCCTTCCTGCAACATGAAAGACACGATCCTTGCGCGGCTGAGAACCGCCGCGCAAGGCCCAACACACCGCATGCGGGTTACGCTGCGTCGGCCTTGAGACAATCTGAACTAGACCAGCACCAGGCCCTGCCGCATGGCGATGGCAATCGCGTCGGTGCGGTTGGCGGCACCGAGCTTCGTCAGGATCGCAGCGACGTGGAACTTCGCCGTGTGCACGGAGATGTTCAGCCGTCGCGCGATGACCTTGTTGGGCGCGCCCTCGGCCAGCAGCGCCAGCACCTCGCCTTCCCGCGGCGAAAGCGTCGGCCGGACGATATGCTCGTCAGTCGGTTCCTCTTCGAACCGGTCGCTGCCATGGAAGGTCAAATCGTGATGCAGATCGGATAGAGCATGACTGTCACGCGAAATCCGGTAGCCCGCAGCCGCGAGCCGCGCGGCGGCGGCGATCAGCAACTCGTCCGCTTGCACGGGCAGCACGGCAAACACTGTATCGGCCGGCCGTTCGCGGGCCGCTCGCGACGATAGCAGCACGCGAGGCATAGCCGCGTCGACGAGCCCGCCTTGTAGCCCATGATCATCGACGATGGCGACATCCGCCGCCTCACGCCCGTCGACTTCGCCGGCCAGAACCGGCCGCAGATCATCGGTCGCGGCGAGAATGGCGGACAGACTTCGCGTGCGCTCGGCGTCACCGAGCGCGATCAGCACCGTCAGCCGTCTGCCAGCGACCTCACCGCTTACCATCTATCCCTCAGCTCAGTGGCTTTTCACCGATGGTCAGGGAAACCTCACGATTCTCGCCGCCGCGCACCACGCCGAGTGTCACCAAGGCACCGGCGCTGTCCGGCCCGAGCTTGCGGATCAGCTCGCGCGGGCCATGCACCGTCTCTGCGTTCCACGACACGATGATGTCGCCGAGACTGAGACCGGCTGATTTCGCCGGCCCGTTATCGTCGAGACTCATCACCATGGCGCCCTGTGTATCACCATTGCGGACCGGATGCAGGCCGGCGCCAAGATAGCCGCGCGCCACATGACCCTTCTCGCGCAGCGTCGTGACTGCCCGCTCGATCGTTTCGTAAGGCATGACCAGCGCCCGCCGGCGTGGCCCGAACAGCAGCATGCCGATCAGTCCGCCCTTGGCGTCGAGCACAGGGCCACCCTCGAAACGGCCGCCGGCATTGACGGCAAGGTTGATGCGCCGGTCGATCGTGCCACCGCGCATTGAACGCCAGGCCGGGCCGACCTCGCCGACCGTGCCGAAGGTAGCGAGCGAGGTGCCGTCGCTATTGCCCGCCACGACCACCAGGTTGCCCGGCCGCACCGCATCCGCCTTTACCAGTGACGGGGCGGCCGGCGCGCCGGCCGGTTTCAAAACGGCCGTGCCGGTGGACGGGTCGCGGCCGACCAGTTCCGCCTTGACGGCTTCGCCCGAAGAAAACGTCAGCTCGATCTCCTCGCCGGCCTCGACCGCCTCCTCGGCAGTGACGAAATAGCCGTCCCGCCAGTGGAAAGCAGTTGACGTCCGGTGGTGCGTCGCGAAGCTGGCCGTCGCTGGTGCCGCGGCTGCCGCGATGTCGGCAATGGCGTCGGAAAACGTGCTCAGATTGAAATCGCTCATGATTTGTCTCCTGGGTTCTTCGTGACCCAGATATCGCCCGGCAGGGCGTTGGCGGATACTCGCCTGACGGCTAGTTGGGCATTTGACTGGCCATCTGGTCAGGTCGCGGCCGGTCCGGCCGCTCCGCACATATAGGCATTGTTCACATTGTTCCAAACGGAGCCCTCGGATGGCCCTGCCCGCCCAGCAATTGCAATATGACGATGCCCTTCTCGATGCCTATTCGGCGACGGTCGCCGATGCCGTCGACCGCATCGGGCCCGCCGTCTGCCGCATCGAGCGCATCGGTGGCCCGGGTGGCCATGGCTCCGGCTTCGTCATCGCGCAGGACGGGCTGGTCGTCACCAACTTCCACGTCGTCGGCGATGCGCGCAGCGTACGCGTGTCAATGCCGGACGGCGCCTCCAGGGAAGGCCGCGTGCTCGGCCGCGATCCCGACACCGACATTGCGCTGGTGCGCGCCGACGGCAACTTTGCCGATGTTGCGCCGCTTGGCGATTCCAAGCGTTTGAGGCGCGGCCAGATTGCAATTGCCATCGGCAATCCGCTCGGCTTCGAATGGACCGTCACCACTGGCGTCGTCTCGGCACTCGGCCGCTCGATGCGTGCCTCCACCGGCCGGCTGATCGACGACGTCATCCAGACCGACGCCGCGCTCAACCCCGGCAATTCTGGCGGACCGCTGGTGTCCTCGGCTGGCGAGGTGATCGGCGTTAACACCGCGATGATCCACGGCGCGCAAGGCATCGCCTTCGCGGTTGCCTCCAACACCGCCAATTTCGTCATCTCGGAAATCATCCGCTTCGGCCGTGTGCGCCGTGCCTTCATCGGCGTTTCCGCCGACACCACCAACCTGCCGCGCCGCGCAGCCCTTTTGTCGCAAGTATCGAGCAGCACGGCGGTGCGCCTGCGCACCGTCGAAAAGAACAGCCCGGCGGCCAAAGCCGGCCTCAGGGAAGGCGACATTATTGCCGCCATCGACGGCCGCCCGGTCACCGGCGTCGACGATCTGGTGCGCATGCTCGACGCCGAGCGAATCGGCCGCGAGACACTGTGCACGGTGGTGCGCCGCTCCGGCATTACTCAGGTCACCGTGATGCCGTTGGCGCGGGCTAGTTAGCGCGCCGCAGCACCCTGCGCATATTGCGCCATAAATTCTGGGCTCGGCGGGATCGGCCTGATCACGTCGATCAGCACGCCGTTGGGATCCCTGGTGATGAAATGGCGCTGGCCGAAGGGTTCGTCGCGTAGCGTTCGCAGGATCGGCAGGCCAGCGGCGGTGATCCGCTTATAGATGGCATCCGGATCCCTGACCTCGAAATTGATCAGCAGGCCAGATGTGCGGCCCCGCCCTTCCTCCGGGATCGTCTCATGATCGCCCTGGACGATGCCGAGGTTGGCGCGACGGTCTTCGGCCGAGCGCAGATGCGCGTACCAGTCGGCCTCAAACAGCGGCTTGAAGCCGAAATGCGCAACATAAAAGGCTGCCGTGCCGGCAACGTCGCTCGTCATCAGCACCGGATAATAGCTCGTCGTCCTCATCTTTCCTTCTCCCGGCAAATAACATACAGTCTGCAGGTAAATGGAATTAACATACAGGCTGCATGTATGCAACAAGGATCCGCTCGCCGCTCCAACCGTGATCGCACTGCGGCGACACGCACCGAGCTCATCGCCGCGGCTCGCAAACTGTTCACCGAAAAGTCCTATGCCCAGACCGGCACACCCGAGATCGTCGTCGCTGCCGGCGTCACGCGCGGTGCGCTCTATCATCACTTTGCCGACAAGCAGGCGTTGTTTGCCGCTGTGGTCGAACAGGAGGCGCAAGCCGTCTCGGAAGAGATCGAACGCGCGTCGCCGCCTTCGCTATTTGCCCGCGATGCGCTGATTGCCGGCTCGGATGCCTATCTGGCTGCCATGCGTGCCCCCGGCCGCACGCGGCTCTTGCTGCTTGACGGCCCGGCCGTGCTCGGCCGCGCCGCCATGGATGCGATCGACAATCGCCATGGTAACCGTTCGCTGCGCGAAGGCCTTGTTGCTGCGATGCGCTCGCACTCCATGACGAGACTGCCTGTGGAAGCACTGACCGCGTTGCTCGCAGCCGCCTTCGACCGCGCAGCGCTCGCAATCGAAACTGGAGCATCGATCGAGGACTACCGCGCCGTTCTCATGGCGCTGATCGACGGCCTGTCTCCGGCTTCTCCTCAGGTATCTCACCCGGTTCGAACTCGTTGAAACAGCCTAGCTGGCGCTTGAACTGGTCGATCAGCCAGGCGGCCGCCGGTTTCGGGCTGCGATCGGCGCGGTGCATGGCATAGAGCGGCGAGCGGACTTCGCTGTAAGGCTCGAGATCGAGTTCGACGAGCCGGCCGGTCGCCAGATCATCGGCGATCAGCCATCGCGGCAGCCCGCCCCAGCCCAGCCCCTCGCGCATCAGCACGTGCTTGGTGCGCACATCCGTCAGCCGCCAGGTGCGGTAGGCGAAGACGCCATAGTCACGCCCGCGCGTACGCTCGGACTGGTCCGAGACGACCAGTTGGATGTGTTCGCGGACATCCTCTAGCGCCACTGGTCTCGGCAGCAGCGCCAGCGGGTGATCAGGCGCTGCGGCTGGCACCAGGGAGAAGAAGCCGATGCGAAGCAGATTCACGTCCGTCTCACCCAGAAGCCCCCCGATGCCGAGATCGGCCTGTCCGCCGACAACATGATCGAGGATAAGGCCAAGCGAGCCGATATGCAGACGCAGCGTCACGGCCGGGAACTGCGCCTCGAATGCCTTTAGCACCCGAACCAGCACCGGCGACGGTAGCGTCACGTCGACCGACAGCGTAACTTCCGCCTCCAATCCCTGCCGGTATCCGTCGACACGCGAGCGGATGCGTTGCAGCACGCCGACCATTCGCCGCGCATCTTCCAGCGTCGCCTTGCCGACATCGGTCAGTTGCGGTTCACGCGTGCCCTCGCGCTCGAACAGCTTCAGCCCAAGCTGCGCTTCGAGGTTGGCGATGGCGTAGCTGATCACCGATTGCGCGCGATTCAATTTGCGCCCGGCGGCCGAGAAGCTGCCGGTCTCGGCCACCGCAACCAGGATCTGCAGTTGGTCAAGCGTCGGGTTCGGTTGCATCGTTCAATCCACATTTTAGATGGATAATATACAAAATATACCAGTTTTTCAAATGGGTCCGCGCACACATATCTGCCGGGAGATTTTAATCGAACCCTGGAGACCCCATTAATGTCCATCCTTCTTGTCATATCGAGCCCGCGCGGCGCTGCCTCGCACTCGACCCGAATTGCTACTGAATTCGCTGAAAAGCTTGTTGCCGCCGATCCGTCGAACACGCTTGTCGTGCGCGACCTCGTCGCCAATCCGTTGCCGCACATCGATGCCGATTATGCGACCGGCATCTACACGCCGGCCGAAGCGCGCACCTCACGCCAGGCTGAAGTCGTTGGCGTTTCCGATGTTGTTCTGGATGAACTGTTCGCGGCCGATACGGTGATTCTCGCCACCGGCTTCATCAACTTCAACATCTCTTCGACGCTGAAGTCCTGGGTCGATCACATTGCCCGTTCCGGCAAGAGCTTCGCCTATGGCGAGAACGGCCCAAGGGGCCTAGTCACCGGCAAGAAGGTCTACATCGTGCTGGCTTCGGGCGGCATCTATTCCGAAGGTGCGGCCGTGCAGTTCGATCACGCCATTCCCTACCTGCGCAGCGTGCTTGGCTTCCTCGGCATGACCGATGTCGAGGTCATCCGCATCGAAGGAGTCGGCATGGGCGCCGATGCGGTGGCAGCAGCGCTGGCCAAGGCCTCGACCAAGGTCGACGCCATTGTGGCCGCGACCGGTAATGCCGAGCGCGTCGCCACCGCGGCGTAAAAGCGTCAGCATCGTCTGAGTTGTACAAGGGCAGGTGCCCGGCGCCTGCCCTTGTTATCGTTGGCGACAACCTATTGTGGTGGGTCACACAACCGCCATTGGTTATTCCGCTTGTCTGCGCTATCGGTCGCGGATGTTCCTTTCCGTTGCCACAACGCACCGTCCGGCCACCGATCTCGGCTTCTTGCTGCACAAGCATCCGGATCGCCTGCACGAGACCGACCTGTCTTTCGGCAAGGCGTGGCTGTTCTATCCCGAGGCAACCGAAGAGCGTTGCGAGGCTGCACTCCTGCTCGACGTCGACCCGGTGGGACTGGTGCGAGGCAAGGGCCAGTCAGAAGGCTTGCTAGACCAATTTGTGAACGACCGGCCTTACGCTGCATCATCCTTCCTGTCGGTGGCGCTGAACAAAATGCTGCGGACGGCGATGACCGGTATATCGAAGGAGCGCCAGGAACTAGCCGACAGCGAACTGCCGCTGGAAGCCGTGGTCACGCCACTGCCAACGCGCGGCGATGAGGTTCTGGTTCGAAGTTTGTTCGAACCCTTGGGCTGGACAGTCGATCTGACGCCAATCGAAGGAATCGGGGGTGCTGCGGGCGAGCCCCGATACGGCCATCTGAAGCTGACCGGCACGGGCCGGCTCAGCGCCTTGTTGAACCACCTCTATGTGCTGATCCCGGTGATGGACGATGCCAAGCATTACTGGGTCGGCGAAGCAGAGATCGACAAGCTGCTGTCCAAAGGCGAAGGCTGGCTGGAAAACCATCCGGCCAAAGACCTGATCGTGCGCCGCTATCTGGGCAATCGCCGGGCTTTGGCCCGCATCGCCCTGGAGCGGCTGGCTCCCGAGACGGCTGGCGAGGCACAACCTGCCGAGCCGCGCGTTACGCCCGAGGAAGCGCTGGAGACGCCTATCCGGCTCAACGATCTGCGCATGGACGCAGTTGTCCACGCCATTCGGGCGACGCGAGGAACCACGGTTGCGGACCTGGGATGCGGTGAAGGCAAGCTGCTCGACAGGCTGGTGCGCGAGCGATGGATTCACAAGCTGTTCGGTCTGGATCCGGCGGCGCGCGAACTGGAATGGGCCGCAAAGCGTCTCAAGCTGAACGAATTAGGCGGGCCGCCCGAGGGCCGGGTCACGCTGCTGCATGGATCGCTGACCTACCGCGACAGCCGTTGGGCCGCAGCCGACGTCGCCGTTCTGGTCGAGGTCATCGAGCATCTCGACGAGGACAGGCTGCCCCTGGTCGAACGCATCGTTTTCGGTGAGACGGCGCCCAAATCCGTCATCGTGACCACTCCGAATGCGGACTACAACGCTCTGTTTCCAAGACTGGTCCCTGGCGCATTTCGCCATCCCGATCACCGTTTCGAATGGAGCCGGGCTCAGTTCCAAGCCTGGACGGCCAAAATCGGCGAGATCTATGGCTATGCAGCCACCTTCAGCGGTATCGGAGCCGAGGACCCGACCCTCGGCGCCCCCACACAGATGGCGGTGTTCACCCGATGAGAGAACCTGATAAGACCAACCTCACCATTCCTGACTTCGCCCTCGTCGTGCTGATCGGCTCGACCGGATCGGGCAAGTCGACTTTCGCCACCAAGCATTTCCTGACGACCGAGATTATCTCCTCGGACCAGTGCCGGGCGCTGATCTCCGACGACGAAACCGACCAGGACGTCTCTGCGGATGCCTTCGATCTGGTTCGCGAAATAGCCGGCAAGCGGCTCAAACACCGCAGGCTGGCCGTCATCGATGCCACCAATGTGCGAGCCGCCGACCGCAAGCCCTGGATTGAGCTGGCGCGCAAGTGGCACGCTTTGCCCGTCGCCGTGGTCCTCGATCCAGGCGTCGAGGTGTGCGTCGCACGCAATGCAGTGCGAGCCGACCGGCAGTTCGGCGCCGGGGTCGCCCAGCGCATGACAACCGAGGTCCGCAAGGGTCTTGGCGGCCTCCAACGCGAGGGCTTCCGCCAAGTCTGGAAGCTTACCAGCGAGGCCAGCATCGACGCGGCCGAGGTGTCGCGACAGCCGCTGTGGACCGATAAGCGCGACGACCATGGCCCGTTTGATATCATTGGCGACATCCACGGCTGTTCGGATGAGCTTCATATCCTGCTCGCTCGACTGGGCTACAGCGTCGCCTGGTCTGAGCATCAGGGCGACCGAATGGTCACCGTGGTTCCACCAGAGGGCCGCAAGATCGTCTTTGTCGGCGACCTCGTCGATCGCGGCCCCAACTCGCCCGACGTGCTGCGCATTGCCATGAGCATGGTCGCGGCTGGAACGGCTTACTGTGTCCAGGGCAACCATGAACGCAAACTCAGCCGCTGGCTAGAAGGCCGCAAGGTCACTGTCGCTCACGGCCTCCAGCAGACTCTTGATCAGCTAAATGCACAGGACCGAGGCCTGCGCGAGGTGCTGCCGGCCTTTCTCGACGGCCTGCGCAGCCATGTCTGGCTCGATCGCGGAGGCCTCGCCGTCGCCCATGCCGGCCTCAAGGAAGGGATGATCGGACGCGGTTCCGGCGCTGTGCGCGAGTTCGCTCTGTACGGCGAGACCACAGGCGAGACCGACGAATTCGGGCTGCCCGTCCGTGCCGACTGGGCTGCGGCCTATCGTGGCAAGACGGCCATTATCTATGGACATACGCCCACGCTATCGGCCGAATGGGTCAACAACACCCTGTGCATCGACACCGGATGCGTATTCGGCGGCAAGCTGACGGCCTTGCGCTGGCCGGAACGCGAACTGGTCGAGGTGCCGGCAATCGAGACCTGGTCGGAGCCGATACGTCCGCTGGGCGGGTCCGGTCCCGGTAAATCGGCACAGGCCGACGCCGACGGCGTGCTCGATTATCAGGATGTCTCCGGTCGCCGTTGGATCGAGACCGGACTGAGGGGCCGGATTGTCGTGGCCGAGGAGAACGCGTCGGCAGCACTGGAGGTGATGAGCCGCTTCGCGCTCTCGCCGCAATGGCTGATCTATCTGCCGCCGACCATGTCGCCGTCCGAGACCAGCAGCCAGGACGGCTGGCTGGAACGTCCGGAGGATGCCTTCGCTTACTTCCGCGAGCGCGGCGTTGCGCAGATCGTGTGCGAGGAGAAGCACATGGGTTCGCGGGCAGTGATCGCGCTCTGCCGGAACGCGCAGGCGGCACGCAGCCGCTTCGGGGTCCCTGGCGACGAAACCGGCGCAATCTGGACCCGCACCGGACGCTCCTTTTTCAATGACAGTGCCATGACGGAGGACCTGCTCGCCCGTCTTCGCACCGAGGTCGACGCGGCGGATCTGTGGAAGGAATTGAACAGCGACTGGCTGCTGCTGGACGCCGAGATAATGCCTTGGTCGGCCAAGGCCGGCAGTCTGATCGAAAGCCAGTATGCGCCTGTGGCGATATCCTCTGCCGCCGGTTTCAAGGCCAGCAACGAGGCGCTGGCCCGTGCGATGGCGCGCGGCGTCGATGCAGCCGGCCTGAACGCACGCCTTGAAGACCGGGCCGTCCGCGCAGCCAAATACGCCACCGCCTGGGCGCCCTACGTATGGCCAGTTTCGGGCGTCGAGGACCTTAAGGCCGCGCCTTTCCACCTGCTGGCCAGCGAGGGACGTGTTTGGTTTGACCAGGACCATGTCTGGCACATGTCGCTCGCGGACCGTCTGGCTGCCCGTGGCGGCGTGGTCACGCCGACTCGATGGCGTATGGTTGACCTCGCCGACGGCAGCGCGTGTGCCGAGGCCGTCGCCTGGTGGGAAGCACTGACCGGCTCAGGCGGCGAAGGCATGGTGGTCAAACCACGCGACTTCGTCAGCCGTAGCGAGAAGGGGCTCATCCAGCCGGCGCTGAAGGTCCGCGGCCCGGAATATTTGCGCATCATCTATGGTCCCGAATATGATGCACCCGACAATCTCATCCGCCTCCGAGAACGCGGCCTGGCCGGCAAGCGCAGCCTGGCGTTCCGGGAGTTCGCGCTTGGCCACGAAGCGCTAACGCGATTTGTCGCCAAGCAGCCGCTACGCCGGGTTCACGAGTGTGTCTTCGCCGTGCTGGCGTTGGAAAGCGAGCCAATCGACCCAAGGCTGTAGTAGCCGATCTATCCGAAGATCTTTTCGCCCTGCTCGTCGACCAGCTGGATGCCCTTTTTGATCGAGATGTCGACGGCATCATCAAGCCCGGCAAAGCGGTCGGCGCGGATGAATTTGTGCTCCTTCATCACGCCGTCGATCTCTTTCGAAACCACGCCGCAGGTCTGGTACTGGCCCTCCGCCTTGTAGGGCGTGGCGCTGATCAAAAATCCCTTGTGCTCGATCTGCTTTGCCGGCGCCGCTGTCTTTGGCTCGGCGGCTTCGTTGCCTCCGCCGAAAAGACGCTTCAGAAAAGACATGGGGTATCCTCCAACGGCAATCATCCTGCACCACATAGCGCGACGCAGGATGATTTTCAGTACCGGTCCTTGGCTGGACCGGCAAGGGCCGCCTGCGGCTTGCCGTTAGAGGTCAGTCGCGCGTCAGTGCTTCCAGGGCTTCCGCGGCAGCTTCCAATATGCTGATTGCCTCGGCCTGCTTTGCTTCAGGCGCATCGACGATCTCGCCGAGCGCGGCGCGTAGCCGGTGGCGCACGGCGCGAAACTCGTCGCGCTTTTCCGAGCGGCCGCGGCCGCGCCGGCCACCGTCGCCGTCATCGTTCCAGCCGAACCAGTCGCGCGCCTTGGCCATCTTGCGGCCGAAGCGCTCGAGATGTTCGAGCACGTGGTCGATCATCTCGCGATTTTCGTTGAGGTGCGCCTGCCCAGCCTCGGTGATTGAAAACACCTTCTTGTTGCCTTCCGCCGCAGAAACGGCGTAGCCGGCCTCCTCCAGGAAGGTCAGCGTCGGATAGACCACGCCGGGGCTCGGGCTGTAGACGCCGCTGGTGCGCTCCTCCAGCGCCTTGATGATGTCGTAGCCGTGCCGCGGCGCCTCGGCCAGCAGTGACAGCGTGATCAGCTTGAGATCGCCGTCGGCCAGCATGCGGCCGGCGCGGAACATGTCGCCCGGCCCGCCGCGTCCGCCGCCTCTCATGCCATGCCCGAACGGGCCAAAGCCGCCGCCACGTCCGCCGAACTTGCCGGCCATATGCATGAAGACGCGCTCGGCGCGTTCGCCGAAACGATGATGGCTGAAATGATTGTCTTTGTGCATTGTCTGCTCCTTGAGTTATGTCTTACGATATATCTCAACTAAGTGCCCGCCACGGCCGAGTCAAGATATATCTTACGATGTATCTGAAAATGGCACCAGCAGGATTGATTTCGCCAGCGAGGGCAGCTAGACGGTGCATGAGGGCCGAAGGCCGCTCCGTAAGCGTCTGACGTGAAGCAACGCATCCACCCCGGTCGTTCCGGGCAGTTACGCCGACAATACCGGCGAATGGGTGCAAGGCGACGAACCGGATGCTTCAGGGAAATCCAAATGACCATGAAAACCCCGCGCAGCAGGCTGCCTGCGCGCTATGCCGCCGTGCTCGGCCCGCTGGTGCTGTCGTTGCTGACGACGTTCATCGTGTCGTTCATCTCGACACTGAAAAGCCTTGGCTTCCAGCCCGACATGCTGGCCACTTGGCTGACGGCTTGAGGCCTGTCCTGGCTGGTGGCCTTTCCGACGCTGCTGCTGGTGCTGCCGGCGGTGCGCCGCATCGTTGGCTGGCTTTGCGAGCCCGTGGCTCGATAGCAGGGCACGCGAAAGGCCCGGAAACAATCTCCGGACCTTTCGGTGCGGAGCGCATAATACCCGTTACCAGCGGCCTTTGCGCCGGTTCCAGGCATAGAGCAGATCGGCAAAGCGATCATAGCCATAGCGCGTCAACGGCAGTGCGCCGGGATTGCCGAACAGTGTTGCGAGCCAGGCTTCGCCGGGCGTCGTGCGCCATACAGCAATGGCAACATCGGCGCCGACCAGCAATTTGCCGTCGGCGTCGATCGCATGCAGCCGGCGCCGGATGTCCTCCAGGCCGATGCCGTACCCGGCCAGCGCCGCCGGTTCGGCATTGATGTCGCGAAATTCGATCCGCCCGGCCTTGACCGCCTCGATCAGCCGCCGCTTCTGCCGGCTGATGCCGGCATCGCAGACCGGACAGCGCGTATTGTACCAGACAGTCAGCAGAGGCTTGGCCATGTTTCGAAACGGCACCAGAGGACACGCACGGATTATCCGAGAAATGCCGTTGCGCCGCAACGTGACACGATACCGGCGGAATGGCCGGCTTCGCTGATCCAGGTCGCCCAAAGGGTACGCAGCGGTTTTACGATAACGACATGCATAAAAAGAAGAGTTTAAAGCGCGTCGCAAGGGCCGTTCAGCGCGACGCGCTTCAGGCGCCGCGGCTCAGCCGAGCGAGGTGATGATCTCGCGATAGGCATCCTCGGGGAAAGCCTTGAGTGTCCGCGTCCTGACGTTTCCGCCTGTCGCCAGCATCAGCGAGAAACGAGCCAGGACAGCATCGTCGGGCGCTTCGAGCACGGCCACCATGTCGCAATCCCCCATGGTGAGATAGAATGCCTTAAAGGACCCGCCCATGTCTCCCAGCAGCTTCTTGGCGGCATCGAGCCGCTTCGGCGATTCGCGCACATTTTTGGCGCCTTGCTCCGTCCAGTTGATCAGCACGATGTAAGTTGTCATGGCACACCTCCCTCCGGTGCCACGGAGCACGGCGTCAAACCGCCGGGGCGGGCATCCGGGTTTGTCGCCCAGAGAATGCGTCCGTCGCGGAATTATCCTCTCGTAGGGCACGACCCGCAAGAGCGGCGCGTCCAATCGTGATCGCCTGTGTCCAAACGGAAAAGGGCGCCACCGGCGCCCTTTAAACTGCTTGTCCGTCACCCGGCCTCAGCTGTCGAGGAAGCTTCTGAGCTTGCGCGACCGGCTCGGGTGCTTGAGCTTGCGCAGCGCCTTGGCTTCGATCTGGCGGATGCGCTCGCGGGTGACTGAGAACTGCTGGCCGACCTCTTCAAGCGTGTGGTCGGTGTTCATGCCGATACCGAAGCGCATTCTGAGCACGCGCTCTTCGCGCGGCGTCAGCGAGGCCAGCACGCGCGTCGTCGTCTCGCGCAGATTGGCCTGGATCGCCGCGTCGATCGGCAGGATCGCCATCTTGTCCTCGATGAAGTCGCCAAGATGCGAATCCTCCTCGTCGCCGACCGGCGTTTCGAGCGAGATCGGCTCCTTGGCGATCTTCAGAACCTTGCGCACTTTTTCCAGCGGCATGGCGAGCTTTTCCGCCAGTTCTTCCGGCGTCGGCTCGCGGCCGATCTCATGCAGCATCTGGCGCGAGGTGCGCACGATCTTGTTGATCGTTTCGATCATGTGCACCGGAATGCGGATGGTGCGCGCCTGGTCGGCGATCGAACGGGTGATCGCCTGCCGGATCCACCACGTCGCGTAGGTCGAGAACTTGTAGCCGCGGCGGTATTCGAATTTGTCGACCGCCTTCATCAGGCCGATATTGCCTTCCTGGATCAGGTCGAGGAACTGCAGGCCGCGATTGGTATATTTCTTGGCGATGGAGATGACGAGGCGCAGATTGGCCTCGACCATTTCCTTCTTGGCGATCGCGGCTTCGCGCTCGCCCTTCTGCACCTGGTTGACGATCTTGCGGAATTCCTGGATCGAAATCGCCGTCTCGGTGGCGAGGTTCTGGATCTCGGCGCGCAGGTCGCGGATGGCGTCCTTCTCGTTCTTGGTGAATTCCTTCCAGCCGCGCGAGGTCAGATTGCCGATCGAGCGCGTCCAGTTGGGATCGAGCTCCGAGCCCTGATATTCCTTGAGGAACTCCTCGCGACGCACGCCATAGCTTTCGGCCAGCCTGAGCAGCTTGCCTTCGTTCTGCACCAGGCGCTTGTTGATGTCGTAGAGCTGTTCGACCAGCGCCTCGATGCGCGCCGTGTTCAAGGACAGCGACTTCACCGCCTTGATCAGCTGGTCCTTCAATTCCTTCAGCCGGCGGTCCTGGCTGGGCGACAGCGTGCCAGCGGCAGCCAGCCGGTTCTCGACCTGCTGGTCCTGCAGCTTGCGCAGTTTCTTGTAGGTGTCGGCAATGACGTCGAGCGTCTCCATCACCTGCGGGCGCAGTTCCGCTTCCATGGCCGCCAGCGACAGGCTCGCCTCGTCATCGTCTTCCTCGTCGTCGTCCACCAGGCCACGCGTGTCGCCGCCGACATTGGTAATGTCGTCCTCGTCCTCGCGCGAACGGCGCGACTTTTCCTCGGTCTTGGCTTCCTCGATACGCTCGACAACCGGCGCCTGCTTGGCCTCCGGCCCGGCATAGGTCGCCTCGAGGTCGATGATCTCGCGCAGCAGGATCTTCGATTCGTTGAGCTCGTCACGCCAGATGATGATGGCCTGGAAAGTCAGCGGGCTTTCACAGAGGCCCGCGATCATCGTCTCGCGGCCGGCCTCGATGCGCTTGGCGATCGCGATTTCGCCCTCGCGCGACAGAAGCTCGACTGAGCCCATCTCGCGCAGATACATGCGGACCGGATCGTCGGTGCGGTCGGTCGGCTCTTTCTTGGTCGTGGTGGCGGCGACGGCGGTGCCGGTCTGCTCGGCCAGCTCGTTGGCGTCTTCCTCGGCGTCAGCGGCGGTATCGGCGGCTTCGGGCTCCTCGCCCTGCTCGTCGTCCTCGACCACGTTGATGCCCATGTCGGAAAGCATGGCCATCGTGTCCTCGATCTGCTCGGAGGTCACTTCCTCCGAGGGCAGCACCGAATTCAGCTCGTCCATGGTGACATAACCGCGTTTCTTGGCGGCCTTGATCATCTTCTTGACAGCATCGTCGGAAAGGTCGAGCAGAGGGCCATCGGTCGCGGCCTCGCGTTCGGTCTCGACTTCTTCCTTTTCTTTTGTCGCCATAGTCTTTATTTTCTCCAAGCGGCTGAGTATCAAAGCCGCGTAAGCTGCCGGTCCGGTCAAATTGGATGCGCTCTTTCCAGAACGCGCTTTACCGGGCCAGTAACTGCATCTCTCGTTAAGTCCAGATTAACCCTGATATCTGTGGCAAGCTGACTGCCTGTCCAGTGATCAGTACCTTACATCGCTGCATTCCCGTCGATGCCGGGGCGGGTTAACGTTTCGAATCGACCTGATTCCGCCATTCTGCCGGAAGGTCAAGCGCCTCTCGCATGATTCGCATGAAAAAAGCGAATCAATTACCCGACTTAGAGCACCGCACGCTTGATTCAACGCGCAAGCACGTCCTTACATTTCAGTCTTCTGGAGGCTTCGATCTAAACGCGCCCAGCTCTGCCCGACGATACGCCAAACCCTTCGATCAGCGCTTCCGTTGCCTGCACATCACGAAATTGCGCCTGGATTTCGACCAGGTGCCGGTAATTTTCGTCCGTGGGATCGCTGGCGAGCGCTGCTTCCGCCTGCTTCAGCTCCTTATGTAAGGTGCGCGCGCTGCGCTGCAAGTGGAGAGCTTGGCTGAACGCATCGCGAGCATCGTCGAGTGCTGCCGTTTCCAGCGCCGGCCATTGCCGCGCACGTTTGATCAGCGCCACCGCGCGCTGCCAGATCTCACCGCAGCCGGCCCGCTCGATCGTCGCGATTACAGCCTCGCGGTTGTTGGCCATATCGTGCGCCATAGCGTCGAGGATGGCCGCATGCAGCCGCTTCAGATCGGAATTGGCGAGATCGAGGAACTCGACATGGGCGAAATTCTCGTCGATCAGCACGGGATGGTTGACGAGGGCCGCAATGATCGTCGCCTCGCGCACCGACATGCCCTCGCCGCCGCGTTTGACCAGCGCCGAGCGGCCGAGGCTTTCGGTGATCGCGGTGCGCCCACCGGCATTGCCGCCACGTGCAAACTGTCCGCCGGGTGCTGAGACCCTGCCCGGGAAGCGCTCACCTGGCCGTCCGTCCTGACGTCCCTGGCGTCCGCGCTGGGTCCCGAAGAAGCTCTGTACGCGCTCGCGCATTTCCTGTTGGTAGTGATAACGAAGGCTCTCGTCGCGGATGCGGCTGGTCAGTTCGCGTAGCGTCTTTTCGAGCTCCGCCCGCCGTTCCGGCGTGTCGAAGATGCCGCCGGCGGTCTCGCGCATCCACAAGAGGTCGGCCAGCGGCCGTGCCTCGGAAAGCACGGCGCGGAACGCATCCGGCCCGTCACCCTTGACCAGATCGTCGGGATCCTTGCCCTCCGGCAGCAGGGCGAATCGCACGGAGCGGCCTGCCTGGACCGCCGGCAGCGCCATGTCGGCGGCGCGCCACGCTGCCTTCAACCCGGCCTGGTCGCCGTCGAAGCACAGCACCGGCTCGCCAGCCATGCGCCATAGAAGTTCGAGCTGGTTTTCAGTCAACGCGGTGCCGAGCGGCGCCACCACGTTTTCGAAGCCGGCCTGCGCCAGCGCGATCACATCCATGTAGCCCTCTACGGCAATGACCGTGCCGCCCTTGGCCAGCGCCCCCTTTCCGAGCGCTTGGCGCGCACGGGCGAAATTGTAGAGCACGTTGCCTTTGTGGAAGAGCTCCGTATCGGGCGAGTTCATGTATTTGGCCGGCGCATCCGGCGCCAGTGCCCGCCCGCCGAAGGCGATGATCTTGCCCCTGGAATCCGGGATCGGGAACATGATGCGGTCGCGGAACCAATCGTAGGAAACCGGGACGTCGTCGCCATGGCGCACCAGCCCGCACGCCTCGATGTCGGCCTTGGGGACACCCTTGGCGGCAAGATGCTCCTTCAGCGCATTGCGGCTGTCGGGGGCATAGCCGAGGCGGAAAGACTGCTGCGTCGCCGGTGTCAGCCCCCGGTCGCGCAGATAGGCGCGGGCCTTTGCCCCTTCCGGTCCCTGCAGCCGTTCCTGGAAGAACGCCGTCGCCATCTCCATGACGTCAGTCAGGCTGGCGCGTTCCTTTTCGCGCCGCTCCTCCTGGGCATCGCGAACCGGCATCGGCACGCCGGCCATGTCGGCGATCTTCTCGACCGCTTCAGGAAAGCTCATCCCGTCAAGTTCGGTCAGGAACTTGAAATGGTCGCCCGAAACCGAGCAGCCGAAGCAATGGTAGCGGCCCTTCTTGTCCTCGCAGTGGAAGGACGGGCTCTTCTCGCCATGGAAGGGACAGCACGCCCAATAGTCGCCGCGCGGCGCGTTAGTCTTCTTCCTGTCCCACGCGACGCGCTGGCCGATCACCGAAGAAATCGGCACGCGGTCGCGGATCTCGTCGAGGAAAGCAGGCGGAAAGCGCATGGGGGACAGCTCGTTTGGCCTCCATATAATCACGCCGGCGAAGCCCGACGACTCCTAATGCGGAACCATACCCGGTTTTCACAGGGCCAAGGGGTCCAGGCGCCTGACGTTGCGTGGCCGCCACACCGCAGCGGGAATAGTCTCAAGCTTACCTGACCCGTGGCTTCAAGATTGACTTTGCATGAACTCGCCAATCTAGATGATCATAAGCAAAGGCGACTCGTCCGGAATTCAGCGCCCGTAGAGAGCAGGCCTGCCGGTCGGGGGATTTTGGGGGACGGGGTGACCGTAGCTCTGGATGCGCATGTCACCATGCGGCTGCGGCGTTTGCCGTTGTCCGCACTTTCCTTTCTGTTGTCGTCGATTTTCCTGCTTTTGTTCGCAACGCTGAGGCGCGCCTACGCCGCCATTCTCGTGCTCGTGCTCGTGCCGACCGCGGCGTTCGCGCTGCCGACGGTGACCATCAACCAGGCAGCGGGCCAGAGCGATCCGGCGGGTTCGTCACCAATTCGGTTCGACGTGGTCTTCAGCGAGCCGGTGACCGGCTTCAATGGCAGCGACGTCGATCTTTCCGGCACCGCCGGCGCCACCACCGCGTCCGTTACTGGCTCCGGCAGCTCCTACAGCGTTTTGGTCAGCGGCATGACGGGTTCAGGTTCCGTCGTGGCCACAGTACCGGCCGGCGTGGCAACCAAACGCCAGCGTCGATCCGAACGAGCCCTCGACCAGCACCGACAATACCGTCACCTACAATCTGCCGCCGCCACCGCCGCTGACAGTGACCATCAACCAGGCTGCCGGCCAGAGCGATCCGACCGGTTCGTCGCCAATCCTCTTCGACGTGGTCTTCAGCGAGCCGGTGACCGGCTTCAGCGGCAGCGACGTTGTGCTTTCCGGCACCGCCGGCGCCACCATCGCTGTCGTCACCGGCTCCGGCAGCACTTTCAGCGTCGCGGTCAGCGGCATGACGGGTTCAGGGTCCGTCGTGGCCACAATACCGGCCGGCGTGGCAACCAATGCCGCCGTCGATGCGAACGAAGCCTCGACCAGCACCGACAACACGGTCACCTTTACACCGCCCGTGATCACGGTCTCGCCGCCGTCATTGCCCAGTCCGGTCTACAACCAGGCCTATTCGCAGCAGCTGACGGCCAGCGGCGGTATGACGCCCTACACTTTCGCGCTGACGTCCGGAACCCTCCCGTCGGGCATCAGCTTCGACGCGGCCGGTCTGCTCTCCGGAATCCCGACTAATACCGGCACGTTCGACCTGGTCGTGGCGGCAACCGACGCAAACGGTTTCATCGGTTCGAAATCCTACACGCTGATCATTGCCGAGCCGACCGTCGAGCTGACGCCGGCATCCTTGCCAAACCCCGTATACAACCAGGCCTATTCGCAACAGCTTGCGGCCAGCGGCGGCGCGGTGCCTTATACTTTCGCGCTGACGTCCGGAACCCTCCCGTCGGGCATCAGCTTCGACGCGACCGGTCTGCTCTCCGGTACCCCGACCAATACCGGCACATTCGACTTCACCGCAGTTGCAACCGATCAGAATGGGAAATCCGGTTCCAAGGCCTATTCGGTGACCATCGACAAGCTTGGCACCACCACCTTGGTCGTTTCCAGCCTCAACCCTTCCAATCAGGGCGATCAGGTCACTTTCACGGCAACGGTTTCGGCTCCCGGCAACCCGCCGCCGGCCGGAACGGTCACCTTCAGTGTCGACGGCTCGCCCGCTGCTACGGTCGCGCTCGCCGGCGGTACCGCTGCCCTGACGACGTCCGCCCTCCCGGTCGGCACCCGTCAGGTTGTCGCGACCTACAATGGCGACGCGAACAACGCGACAAGCACCTCCAGCGCGCTCGCCCAGGAAGTCCACGCCCTGGGCTCCATCACCATCCGCCAGACCACCGACAGCGGCGACGGCTCCTTCGGCTTCTCCTCGCCGGCGCCCGGCCTCAACTTCACCATCGCCACCAGCAGCGGCTCCGGCGACGGACCGGCCGTTTCGCTGCCGACCGGCTCCTACAGCATCACCGCCGCCGACATGACCGCCGCCGGCTTCGCCTTGACCTCGATCAGTTGCAACGATGGCGATTCCGTCGGCAATGTGGCGAACCGCACGGCTGTGATCAACATGGCGCCCGGCGAAAGCGTCGTCTGCACGTTCGCCAGCACCAATTCACGCGAAAATACCACGGCGCTCATCAAGGAATTCATGGAGACACGCGCCAGCCTCATCCTGGAGAACCAGCCCGACATCCAGCGCCGCATCGACCGGCTCGACGGCGTCGCCGGCGGCGGCAGCCCAGTGGCCACCCTGCTCGCGTACCTGCCCGGCATGGCCGACACCAACTCGGTCAATGTCAGCGCAAGCCTTGCCTCCATGCGGCGGCTTGGCGGGGAAGATGCCAACAGCCTGTTCGACATCTGGTTCGAAGGCACTTACAGCCGCTTCGACATCAATGACCAAGACGGCAAATTCGCCCTCGCAACCTTCGGCGCCGACTATCTGGTCAGCCGCAATCTGCTTGTTGGCGCCTTCGTCCAGATCGATCGTACCGACGGCTTCACCGGCAGCGGCGGCGGAACCGCCGAGGGCACCGGCTGGATCGCCGGGCCTTATTTGACCGCTCGGCTGACGGACAATCTGTATTTCGATTTGCTCGCCGGAGCTGGAACATCCTCGAACAGCGTCAGCCCCATGGATACCTACACCGACGGCTTCGACGCCAGCCGTTGGCTGGTCAGCGCCACGCTGCAAGGGGAATGGCAATATGACGCCTGGACCTTCTCGCCGCGGGCGCGCTTCTCCTATTTCGAGGAAAAATCGGGAGCCTATGTCGACGGCCTGAACGTCCCCATTCCCTCCGTCACCGCCGGCCTCGGCCAGATCGCCTTCGGCCCCGGCGTTTCCTATCGCCATGTCACGGATGACGACGTTACCCTCGACTTTAACCTGCGGCTCGACGGCGTCTTCGACATAAGCGACACAGCGACCGAAAGCGGCGCCGACAATTTCCATGGCCGCGTCGGAGCCGGCGTCGATACCCGCATGCCGGGCGGCATGCGTCTCGGCCTCTCCACCAGCTATGGCGGCATCGGCTCCGATTCGGCGAAGTATTTCAGCGGAACCGTGAAACTTTCGGCCGCGCTGAATTAGGATCAAGATGGACCAATGAAAAAAGGCGGCCTTGGTGGGCCGCCTCTCTTTCATTGACCAGCGCCGTGCCGGTCAGACGTTCCGCGGTCACTGCGTGGCGATGGCGCCGAAGATCAAGCCGGAAAGAACGCTGACCAGCAGATAGTCATTGCCAACCCGGATCCATTCCTGCCCGGGACCCGGACGGCGCAGGCCATAGTGGCGATAGTCGCGGATCGGCTGGTGACGCTTCCAGCTGGAATATCTCTGGCCGTTGCGCCAATGGCTGCGCTTCACAACGATCTTCTTCTTCACTAGGACGCGCTTGTTCACGTCGACATGCTTGTTCACGTCGACATGCCTGCCAGGCTTCTGCCAATCGACCTGGCTGTAGTTCGACTGCGGCGCGTTTGGTGTGTTCAGAGGTGCGGCCTGGCCCTGCCAGGTGGTTGCAGCCAGCATCGAGAAGGCAATGGCGGAAAGAACGATGCGTTTCATGGCGGGTACTCCTTGGTTGTCGCTGCCTACGGAATAGAGCGGGAAGGATGAACCGAAACTGAACACCGAGATTACGTTTTCGTAATGATTTCTTACAGTTAGAACGACTAATTCAGCGCTACCTTTAAAGCGGGCGCCCGAGAATGGACGCATGACCCGCCGCAACTCCGCAGGCTATGCAACCATTTTGTCAGCCATCCATTTCCGACACGCCCCGTCGCGTGGCAACACACGTCCGAAGCGGGCAAAATTTATTATTCGGCTAAAATAAATCGGAGTAATATCAACGTCTGCAATGTCCACGATTCGCGCCCACTTTTGCACCCTTGACGTCACCGCGCCCGCGTCGCTGGCATCTGTTGGGTTGCGGGGTCGGGCATGAGTGGCTCTGTCGTTTTGCTGCACCTTGCCGGTGCGGTCGCATTGATGCTGTTTGCCACCCGTTTGGTGAAGACCGGCGTCGAGCGCGCCTATGGCGATGTGCTGCGCCACAAACTGCGCGCCACAATGCGCAATCCGTTCATGGCGGTTCTGGCCGGCTGCGGCCTGGCTGTCGCGCTGCAAAGCTCGACCGCCGTCACCTTGCTGGTCGGCTCATTCGCCGGCTCCGGTATTGTCAGCGGCATGTCGGGCCAGCTTGCGGTGCGCGGCGCCGAGATCGGCTCGGCACTGGTGGTCAAGCTGCTCACCTTCGATCTGTCGCTGCTGGTGCCGATCTGCCTGGTCGCCGGCACCGTCATGTTCATGGCCACCGAGCGGCGCGACTGGCGCCAGTTCGGCCGCATCCTGGTCGGCATCGGCCTGCTGCTTCTGTCGCTGGAGATGATCGGCCAGGCGTCGGAGCCACTGCGCCAGAGCACGCTGATGCCGCTCATCGTCGATTACTTCTCCGGCGATCCGGTCACCGCCTATCTTCTGGCGGCGGTGATCACCTGGCTGTTCCATTCCTCGATCGCCGCGGTGCTGCTGATGGTGACGCTGGCCGGCCGCGGCTTCATCCCGCCCGAACTCGGTATCGTGCTGGTGCTGGGTGTCAATCTCGGCTCTTCGATCATCGCGCCGCTTCTAACCCGCAACGCAGAACCCGGCGTTCGTATCGTGCCGATCGGCAATCTCCTGATGCGCGGCATGGGTTCGCTGATCATGCTGATCCTGTTCCTGACGTTCAAGCCGCCGGTCGCCTTCTTGGGCAGCACGGTGCCCGAGCAGATCGTCAATGCCCACATTGTCTTCAACATCCTGATCCTGGTCGCCGGCCTACCGCTGGCGAGCCTGGTCTATCGCGCCTCGGAAAGGATCGTGGCGTTGGGCACCAAGCCCCAGGCCGCCAACGCGCTCGACGTCGTCGAGCTTTCGGCGCTCAACGAAAGTGCGCTCGACGTGCCGAGCCAGGCATTGGCCAACGCCACCCGCGAGGTGGTGCGGGTCTGCGAAACGGTCGAGATCATGCTGAAACGGATCATCGAGCTCTATGAGAGCGCCGATGCCGACAAGATCGGCGCGCTGGCCGCACTCGACGACCGTGTCGACAGGAAGCACGCTGCGATCAAGCTCTATCTGGCCAGGGTCACCAAGAACCCGCTGAGCGAGGACGAGGCGCTGCGTTGCCAGGAACTGATCGGCGCCTGCGTCAAGCTGGAGCAGGTCGGCGACATCATCGTGCGCAACATGCTGGTCCACGTGAAGAAGAAATTCGAGCGTGGGCTGGAGTTCACGCCGGAAGGCTGGCGTGAGCTTTGCGCCTTCCATGCCTTGGTGCTTGCCAATGCCAGGCTTGCCTTCAACGTGCTGGTGTCCCGCGATCCGGAGACCGCTCGCCAGTTGGTGCTGGAAAAGGACCGGCTGCGCGACCGCGAGAAGGAAACCAGCCAGAGCCATTTCGTGCGGCTGCGCGACGGCACCGCCAAGAGTGTCGAGACCAGTTCCATCCATCTCGACACCATTCGCGACCTCAAGCAGATCAACTCGCTGCTCGCCTCGATGGCCTATCCCGTTCTTGAAGAGCGTGGCCTGCTCACCGGTTCGCGGCTGAAGGCCGGATAGATTGCATCCACAGGCCGGGAAGCTTCACAACATCGCCTATGAAAATTGCTGTGGGCCAATGCGCAGAAATTATCTTTGCGCCACCTCCTGTCTGTCGGCTAAAGATCGCCGCATCTACCGGAAGGAAAGTCGATGGACACCCATTCTCGCAGCTTCGCCAAAGCGCTTTCCTGGCGCATCACCGGCACCATCGATACGATGATCATTTCGCTCGTCGTGACCGGAAGCATTAAGCTCGCCGCTGCCATCGGCCTGACCGAGGTCGTCACCAAGTCGCTGCTCTACTATTTTCACGAACGTGCGTGGCTGAAAATTCCTTACGGGAGGAAGGCAGCCGCCTAGCTCTTGCCTCCGCGCGGACGCCTGACCGGCGATCAAGAAAAGCTAAAGCGGCGTCGACAATTTCTGGATTGCCCGCTGCCCTCATCCGTGGTTTGAGGCGACCTTATCTGAGGATCGCCTTTCCGCCATGCTCCCCCTCATTGCCCTGTTCATTGCCGCCTTCGCCTTCGGCACTACCGAATTCGTCATCGCCGGCGTGCTGCCGCAGGTGGCGGAGGGCCTTGGTGTCGCGATCCCGACCGCCGGCTATCTCGTTTCCGGCTATGCCGGCGGCATTGCAGTCGGCGGCCCGCTGCTGGCGCTCGCCACCAAAAGCTTCTCCCGCAAGGCCCTGCTGCTTGGACTGACTGCAGCCTTCACCATCGGCCAGGCCGCCTGTGCGCTGGCGCCCGACTTCGCCTCGATGCTGCTGTTGCGGATAGCGGTGGCCGTCGCGCATGGCGCCTATTTCGGCGTTGCCATGGTGGTGGCCGTCGGCCTCGTGCGCGAAGACCAGCGCGGCATGGCGGTGGCGCTGATCCTGTCCGGCCTCACCGTATCGAACGTAATCGGCGTTCCGGCCGGCACGGCAATCGGCAACATCTGGGGATGGCGTGCGACATTCTGGGTGATGTGCGCGCTCGGTGTGGTGGCCTTCACGGCAGTCGGCGCCCTGCTGCCGCGCAAGACGGGATCGTCGAGCCCGTCGGCGAGCCTTGGAAGCGAGGTCCGTGTGCTCGCACGCCAGCAGGTCTGGACCTCGCTCATTATTATGCTGATGCTGATGATCGGCCAGTTCGGCCTGTTCACCTACATCACGCCGACGCTGCTTGAGGTCACCGGCCTCGACGAGAAATGGATACCTTGGGTGCTCTTGCTCAACGGGGTCGGCGCAACGATCGGCGTCTTTGTCGGCGGGCGGCTCGCCGACTGGAAGCTGATGCCGTCGCTTATCGCCATGCTTTTCCTACAGGCGGCAATGCTCGCCTTGATCTACGCTGTCGGCCCTTACCCGCTGCCGATGGTGATAGCGATCTTCGTCTGGGGCGGCCTCAACTTTGCCATCGGCACGCCGATCCAGACCCGCATCCTGACCTGGACCGCGGACGCCTCCAACCTTGCCTCGTCGCTCATCCCGTCGGGCTTCAATGTCGGCATCGCGCTCGCCGCATCGCTCGGCGCGGCGATGCTCAATGCCGGCTATGGCTATCGCAGCCTGCCGGTGGTTGGCGCGATCGCCATGCTGGTCGCCGTCGCGGTTGCGCTTGCCTCGCATGTCTGGGAATGGCGAAGCCGGGCTGCGCCGCCGCTGCCGGCTGCCGCCGAATAGGGCTACAGATCGATCCGGTAGCGCAGGCTTTCCGCGCCGCCATAGGCGGCGTCCTCGAAGAAACGCCCGACCAGCCGGCCGCCATTGGCCAGAACGACCTTCTGCGAGGGCACATTGTGAGGCTTGCAGGTGATTTCGACGAAGGGCAGGCCAACCGCCCTCGCCTCCACCAGCATCAGCCGCAGCGCCTCGGTCGCATAGCCGCGTCCCCGTTTCCACGGCACCACCGCATAGCCGATGTGGCCGAGCACATGCGACGGCAGCGACGCGGTGCCGTGCTGCCAGCGCAGGCCGATTGAGCCTGCGACTTCCCCGTCCCAGATCCAGCGCCGGAATCCGGGCAGCCGCGGCACCGTCGAACCGTCGGGCAAGGTGATCGGCGGTCCCTTGCCATCGGAATCGTCGAGATCGCCAAGGAAAGTCGCTGGATCCTTTTCGATAGCCGCAAGCTGCTCGCGCGTCGCGTCGAGCAGCCGCACATTGTCCGGCGACCAGCCGCGCTCGAGGGCCGCCTTGTAGGACGGCAGGTGTTCAAACGCCGGTTTGACGAGTTCGATCACGGGCGCGAGCTTTTGGCTGCCGGATTGCGGGCGCGACGGCAAGGGCCTTCGGCGGCTTACTGCAGCAGGCTCTTGACGATGCCGCTCGCCTTGGAGAAATCCATCTGGCCGGCGTATTTTTCCTTGAGCGCCGCCATCACCTTGCCCATGTCCTTGACGCCGCTGGCACCAGTCTCGGCGATGGCGGAACGGACGGCGCTTTCCGTCTCGGCCTGGCCCAGCTGCGTCGGCAGGAAGTCGCGGATGATGGCCATCTCGTCGCGCTCCTGCGCTGCAAGCTCCGGCCGCTTGCCGTCATCGAACGCCTTGGCCGATTCTTCGCGCTGCTTCACCATCTTGGCCAGGATCTGCAGGATCTCGTCATCGCTCGCCGGCTCCTTGCCGGCGCCGCGATTGGCGATGTCGCGATCATGGATGGCCGCCTGGATCAGCCGCAATGTCGGCAGCCGGCGCTTGTCCTGCGACTTCATCGCGCTCTTCAGGGATTCGGCGATTTTGCCTCGCATGGTGCTTTCTCCTTCGAATGCGGCGGACAATAGTCGTGCCGATAGCTCAAGGCAAACTCGATAGCGTCCGGCAAACCGCTGATATTATTCGACGAAATAAATCTAGGCTCGCACGGCGCGGCATCATTGACCGCCTTGGCGCCTTCCCCTATGTACTGGGCCTTGCATGAAATTGAATTCTAGTGCACGTCGCCCAAAAATGCGCAGCGGTTTTGGGCAACGACAGGCACAAATGAAAACCTAGCGCGCCGAGGCTGTGAGATCGCCGCTTCGCGCCTTTTGTTGCGCCGACTGAGGGCGCAACCTTTAGGAGTGCCGCCATGGCTACGATGACAGCCGCGTCGACCCCCCCTTGGGCCAGCGAGAGGCCGACAGCCCTGCTGGTGCTGGCCGACGGCACTGTCATAGAGGGCCGTGGTCTGGGCGCCGCCGGCTCCGCCGTCGCCGAGGTCTGCTTCAACACCGCGCTGACCGGCTACCAGGAGATACTCACCGATCCATCCTATGCCGGCCAGATCGTCACTTTCACCTTTCCGCATATCGGCAATATCGGCACCAATGACGAAGACACCGAAGACCTCAACCCGCTGGCCCGCGCCGGCGCCGTCGGCGCCGTGTTCAAGGCCGATGTCACCAACCCGTCGAATTACCGGGCCGGAACCGGTCTCGACCAGTGGCTGAAGAAGCGCGGCATCGTCGCACTTTCAGGCATCGACACGCGGGCGCTGACCGCGCTGATCCGCGAAAAGGGCATGCCCAATGCCGTCATCGCGCACGCGCCCGACGGTATCTTCGACATCGATGACCTCAAACGCCGCGCCGCCGCATGGTCAGGGCTTATCGGGCTTGATCTCGCCAAGGAGGTGACCTCCGGCCAGTCATCAGTCTGGCGCGAGACGCCTTGGGTCTGGAACGAGGGCTTTGGCGAACAGGCTGATCCGTCGATGCACGTCGTTGCCGTCGACTACGGCGTCAAGCGCAACATATTGCGCCTACTGGCCGGCCTCGGCGCCAAGGTCACTGTGGTGCCGGCAAAAACCGGCGCCGAGGAGATCCTGGCGATGCGGCCGGACGGCATTTTTCTATCCAACGGCCCTGGCGATCCGGAAGCCACCGGCGACTACGCCGTTCCGGTTATCCAGGATCTGTTGAAGACCGAAATCCCGCTTTTCGGCATCTGCCTCGGCCACCAGATGCTGGCGCTGGCGCTGGGCGGCAAGACCGCAAAAATGCATCAGGGCCACCACGGCGCCAATCATCCCGTCAAGGACCACACCACCGGCAAGGTCGAGATCGTCTCGATGAACCATGGCTTTGCCGTCGACGCCGACTCATTGCCGAGCGGCGTCGAGGAAACCCATGTCTCGCTGTTCGACGGTTCGAATTGCGGCATTGCGCTCACCGGCAGGCCGGTCTTCTCGGTCCAGCATCATCCCGAAGCCTCGCCCGGCCCGCAGGATTCGCACTATCTGTTTCGCCGCTTCGTCAATCTCATCCGCGAAAAGCGCGGCGAGCCGGCACTGGCCGAGCGTGTTTAGCGCATTGCGTAAAAACGGATTTGATTGACGGCGCCGGCCGGGCTCCCGGCGCCGATCAAGCCCCGTCCGTCACGGCTTCCTGCGTGTGCATGCGTTTGACTTCCTTCGGCGTCGGCTTGGCCACCCTGGTGACGAAGACGACGAGCGCCAGCGTGAGGAAAATCGCGCCGAGCAGATAGGGGGCACCGCCGAAAACCACGGGCGCGTTCGGGCCCGTGAACCAGGAAAAGATCGCCGTATAAAGCAGCGGTGTGATGATCGACGTAATCGAGAAGATCGAGGTCATTGCGCCTTGGAGTTCGCCCTGGGCGGAAGGTGGCACCTTGGCGGCCGCCAGGCTTCTGAGCGGCGGGTCGGCCAACGCCTCGAGACATCCGACGACGATCACTGCATAGATCATCCAGCCTTGTGACGCGAAGGCGTAGCCGAAGGCGCTGAGTGCGGTAAATGCCAGACCGATTACCGCCGTCTTCCACTCGCCGAGCTTAGGGATCACGCGCGGCAGGACTGTCGCCATGACGATCGCCCCGCACAGGCCGAAAGCGCCGAGCGAGAAGCCGATCTGTTGTTCGCTCCAGCCATAGCGATAACTGGAGACGAACGACCAGACCGCAGGATACATCATGTGCCCCAGCGTCATCAGAAAGAAGACAAGTCCGATCCAGCCGATACCTTCGTAGTTGCGCATCTGGACGAGCGTGCCGACCGGGTTCGCGCGTTTCCACTCGAAGCGGCGACGGTGCTTGTTATCAAGTGTTTCCGGCAACAGAAACAGCGCGATCAGAAAGTTTGCGAAAGCAAGCCCGGCAGCGAAATAGAACGGCACACGCGGCCCGAACGTGCCGAGCAACCCGCCCAGAACCGGCCCGATGACGAAGCCGACGCCGAAAGCAATGCCGAGCAGCCCGAAATTCTTCGCACGATTTTCGTCGGTCGAGATATCGGCAATGAATGCCGATGTCGTGGAATAACTGGCGCCGGAAATGCCGGCCAGCACGCGGCCGATGAACAGCATCGGATAGGACCAGGCGATAGCGCAGATCAGATTGTCGATAGCGAACGTCAGCACCGAGGCAAGCAGGATAGGCCGCCGCCCGAACCGGTCGCTCAACCCGCCCATCACTGGTGCGAAAACGAACTGCATCGCCGCATAGACGAAGAACAGCCAGCCGCCCTCGATAGCCGCCTCGCTGATGCCGACGCCGGTCAATTCCCTGAGATAGGCCGGCAGCACCGGCATAATGATGCCGAAGCCAATGATGTCGAGCAGCAGGGTGGTGAAAACAAGCGCAAGGCCCCGCCTGGCGGTTTTGGGGTCTATCATGATGGTATCTCCTCGGGCCGCCCAAGCTAACGGGAACACACCTTATAGGCGAGCACATCGCTGGGAACAATGAGGGAACGGGCAGAGTGCTTTCATCCTGACATCCCCTGACTGCGATCCAGTCTCTCGGATTACGAGAAAACCGTCGGCTCAGATCGGGTTGTTGAACGTGTCGCAGTCCGAAAGCTTGCCGTTCTGGAAGCCTCGCGCCAGCCAGGTCTGCCGCTGCTGCGACGTGCCGTGGTTGAAGCTTTCCGGCACGACGTAGCCCTGCATCTTCTTCTGCAGCGTGTCGTCGCCGATCTGCTTGGCGGCGTTCAGTGCCTCCGCCATGTCGCCCTGTTCCAAGATGCCTTTCTGACCGGTGAAATGCGCCCAGATGCCGGCAAAGCAGTCGGCCTGCAACTCGACCTGCACCGACATGTGGTTGGCGTCCGCTTCGCCCATGCTCTGCCGCATCTGGTTGAATTTGGGCAGGATGCCGACGAGGTTCTGCACATGGTGGCCGACCTCATGCGCGATCACATAGGCCTGTGCGAAATCGCCCGAGGCACCGAACTGCTGATCGAGCTGCTGGAAGAAGGTGGTGTCGAGATAGACTTTGCGATCGTTGGGACAGTAGAATGGTCCGGCCGCTGACGAGGCAGAGCCGCAAGCAGAGCCGATCCGTCCGCTGAACAGGACCAGTTTTGGATCTTGATAGGTCAGGCCCTCGGACTGAAAAATACCGGTCCACGTGTCCTCGGTCTCGGCCAGCACAGTCGACACGAACTGCTTCATCTCGTCGGAGGCGGGCGCACCGGTGCCGCCGCCTTGCGCACCGCTATTGTCGGTGATCTGACCGCCGCCGGGCTGCAAGCCGCTGTTATCGAGGATCTGACTCGGGTCGAAGCCGAAATACCACCCTGCCAGGAAAATCAACCCTACGATGATAATGCCCGACATGCCGCCGC
Organism: Mesorhizobium sp. M0207; assembly: GCF_040321995.1. NCBI lineage: Bacteria > Pseudomonadati > Pseudomonadota > Alphaproteobacteria > Hyphomicrobiales > Phyllobacteriaceae > Mesorhizobium > Mesorhizobium sp. M0207. Next base: position 126,289 of record NZ_JAMYSQ010000010.1, on the reverse strand, counting down.
CGCCCGCGCGACCGCCGATCGGGATGCGAAACTGCCCCGGCCCGCCGCCAAGCCCGCCGCTCTGGCCGCGCTCGTCCTCGACATTGTCACTCTGACGACGGCCCTTCCAGAGCATGGCAACCCCCGTGATGCAATTTTCCGGCCGATCGGGCCGTGTCCCGGTTCGATCGGACACGACAACAATTATCTCAACGGTTACGCCAAGTCACAGTATTTTTCGTGCGAACAAGCAATGCTTGCTGACGCTTGCCTGCTCTGGCCGAGACATCGCAAGGTCTGTGCCGTTCACCCTGCTCGTGGGAAGCGAGTCGCGCGAAGAGATACGCTGGCCGTGCTTTTCAGCGGGCGGCGATTATTGCCTTGCGAAAGGCTTCGAGCGTCTCGGCGCTGACATGATGCTCGATGCCCTCGGCGTCGATGCGCGCCGTCTCGGCGCTGACCCCGAGCGAGCGCAGGAAGGCCTCGACCGTCTGGTGGCGAATGCGGCTCTCTTCCGCAACCTTGCGGCCGGCATCGGTCAGGAACACGCCGCGATAAGGCTTCCGGGAGACCAGCCCGTCGGCGCACAGCCGCGTCAGCATTTTCGCGACCGTCGGCTGAGCGACGCCGAGCCGTGCCGCGATATCGACCTGGCGCGCCTCGTTGCCATCCTCGATCAGGTCGGCGATGAGCTCGACATAATCCTCGACCAGCGCGCTGCGGCGCGCTTCACGCGTCTGCCTGAAGCCTTCCGAGTGGATTTCTGCGTCAGGCAGCGGCTTTTCGCGAGGAACCGGTCTTTTCTTCAGCGCCAATACGCGCTCCTCCCGGCAGTTTGAATCGACATTGCGGTCATAACACGGAACCCTATTGGTTCTGGCCGTTTATTTCCATTCGGTGGCCGGCGCAACCGGCGTTCACTGCCGTTCAGGCCGCACGCCAAGCGGCCACAAGAAAAAGCTCAGACAATGAAATATAGCATATTGCATAATGTTCAGCCGTGGCATAGATAAGGAGACAACATCGATCGTTCCAGTGGAAAGCCATTTCATGTCGGAAGCCGAAGCCACCTCAGCCCCCCGGTCCATGTGGCGATTTGCCCGCCCGGAGGACGACGAGCAGCCCAGCCTTCGCGAAGTCAACGCAACGATCGCGGTGCCGCACTCGGGGATCTGGCTTCGCCGGCTGTTCGCCTTCATGGGGCCGGGCTACATGGTTTCGGTCGGCTATATGGATCCGGGCAATTGGGCGACCGACCTCGCCGGCGGGGCCCAATTCGGCTACACGCTGCTTTTCATCATCATGTTGTCGAACCTGATGGCGATCCTGCTGCAGGCACTCGCCGCCCGGCTCGGCATCGCCACCGGCCGCGACCTTGCGCAGGCGTGCCGCGCCTATTATCCGCGACCAGTCAATTTCATGCTTTGGGTCGCTTGCGAACTGGCCATCATCGCCTGCGACCTGGCCGAGGTCATTGGCACGGCGATCGCCTTGCAACTGCTGTTCGGCATTCCGCTGATAGGCGGCGCCATCATCACCGCGCTTGATGCCTTCCTGCTGCTGCTGCTGATGAACAAGGGCTTCCGTTTCCTCGAGGCCTTCATCATAGCGCTTTTGATTATCATCTTCGGCTGCTTCGCCATCCAGATCTTTGCCGCCGCCCCGCCGGTCGGCTCCATCCTGCATGCGATGTTCGTGCCGTCGTCCGAGATCGTCACCAATCCGGCCATGCTCTACATCGCCATCGGCATCATCGGCGCCACGGTGATGCCGCACAATCTCTATCTGCATTCCTCGATCGTGCAGACCCGCGCCTATGAGCGCACCGATCGCGGCAAGCGCGACGCCATCAAATGGGCGACGACCGACTCGACCATCGCGCTGATACTGGCGTTGTTCGTCAATGCTTCCATCCTGATCGTGTCGGCGGTGGCGTTCCACGGCACCGGTCATCATGACGTTGCCGAGATCGGCCAGGCCTTCGAGCTTCTGTCGCCGCTGCTTGGCCTCGGCATCGCTTCCATCCTGTTTGCCGTAGCGCTGCTCGCCTCCGGCCTGAACTCGACGGTGACGGCGACGCTCGCCGGCCAGATCGTGATGGAAGGGTTCTTGCGGCTGCGCATCCCGCAATGGGCGCGCCGCCTGCTGACGCGCGGCATCGCCATCATTCCGGTGGTGGTGGTCACCGCGCTCTATGGCGAGAAGGGAACCGGTCAGTTGCTGGTCTTCAGCCAGGTAATCCTGTCGATGCAGCTCCCCTTCGCTGTCGTACCGCTGGTGCAGTTCGTCTCGGACAAGCGCAAGATGGGCAATTTTGCCATTTCCCGCGCCGTCGCCGTGCTGGCCTGGGTGGTTGCCGCGCTCATCCTGGTGCTCAACTTCAAGCTGCTCTACGATACGGTCGTTGGCTTGGGCTGAGCGTTCTCGGCTCCAAGCTGAGACGATAAGGTCGGCAGTCACCTGCCCCCGGTCCTAGACTAGAAATTTGCCGGCCGCTGTCGGACAAATGTCCGTTCGCGCGTCCTTGGCTCGAACTCCGGCCATGACGGCACGGACTAGGGAAAGGGAGCTCCAATGAAGAAGATCATCGCCGCAACATTCGTCAGCCTCGACGGCGTCATGCAGGCGCCCGGCGGCCCACAAGAGGACCCTGTCGGCGGCTTCAAATTCGGCGGCTGGACGTTTCACTACTGGGACGATGTGATGGGCGCCGCGATGGGCGAGACGTTTTCAAAACCGTTCGCGCTGCTTCTCGGCCGCAAGACTTACGACATCTTCGCCGCCCACTGGCCTTATCAGAAGAATGATCCGATCGCCGACATCTTCAACGCCGTCACCAAATATGTGGCGACGCACAGGCCGGATTCGCTGTCCTGGCAAAACAGCCAGCCGCTCGGCAGCGACGTCGTGGCGACGTTGCGCCGGATGAAGCAGGAGGACGGCCCCGACCTGCTCATTCAGGGATCGAGCGAGCTGATCCAGACCTTGCTCGCCAATGACCTGATCGACGAGATCAGCCTGCTGATTTTCCCGCTGGTGCTGGGCAAGGGCAAAAAACTGTTCGGCAGCGGCACAATACCCGCCGCCTTCAAGCTGACCCGTTCGCAGGCATCGACCACCGGTGTCATCATGGCGAGCTATGAACGCTCCGGCGAGATCAAGACCGGGTCATTTGCCACGGAGCAGCCGTCCGAAGCCGAGATCGAGCGGCGCAAGAACTGGAAGTAGATGCCGCAGGGCGATCAAGGACGGCTGAACACTGGCCGTCCTTTTTGCTGTTTTTAAGCCGCCTCTCGTCGCCCTGCCAACCCATCGCGGAGGTGGCCCGCGAATGCCAGTGCAGCCGGCGCGACGTCGTGCTTCGGCAAATGCAGATTGATCGAAAAATTCGGCAATGACGGCAGCTCCGGATCGTTGGCCAAAATGTCGAGGTCGACAGGCACGGTCGACGCCAACCAGGTGGTGACGGCCAAGTCCGAACGCACTGTCGCCGTCGTCGCGTCAATGCTGCCGTTTTCGAATACGGTGCGCCATTCCAGCCCATGCTCGTTAAGCGCCTCCAGCACCACCGGGCGGAACGCACAGGTCTCGGCGACCATCGAAACCGGCAAGGCCCGCTTGCCGCGGGCGGCGCCGCCTTTGGCGCCGACCCAGACCAGCAAGTCGACAACAAGGCATTCGCCGGCCGACCGACCGATCGGCTCCTCGATCACCGCGAGTTCTATCGTGCCGGTCGCCAAGGCTGCGGCCAACTCTGGCGACGAAGCACAGACAAGCGAGATCTCGACCTGCGGATAGGCCTCGGCATAGGCCTTCAGCACCGGCGCAAGCAAGGTGCCGACAAGGTCGTACGGCACGCCGAGCCGCACCTGACCGGCAACCGCATCGCCCGCCATCTCCGCCAAGATCTCGTCATTGAGGGAAAGCAGGCGCTTGCCCTTGCCGAACAATCGCTCGCCGGAGCGGGTCAATCGCAATCCGCGCCGATCGCGATCGAACAGGCTGCAGCCGAGAACCTCTTCCAAACGCTTGATCTGCTGGCTGACGGCACCTTGCGTCAAATGCAGCGCGTTGGCCGCCGCCGTCATGCTGGCCTTGTCGGCAACGGTGACGAAGGTTCGAACCAGGGCAGTATCGAGGTTGCGGAGCATCCGGCTATTATATTTGCTAATACAGATCATAGCAAACATTGCATTTACTGATGAGCCAAACAGCCTACCGTGCAGGCTTCAAAGGAAGCAGCATGTTTGAAACCGTCCTTCCCCTCGTCCTGTTCGCGCTGGTCTCAACCTCAACGCCTGGCATGGCCACGACCTTATCGACGGCGTCCGGCGCGCAGTTCGGCTTTCGCCGCTCTATCCCGCTGATGGCCGGGAGTGCGGCCGGCTTGGCCACGGTGGCTGCGGCAGGTGCTGCCGGGCTCGCCGGTCTGCTGGCCGCCGCTCCTTCCCTGCAACTGGCAATGAAAATGGCCGGTACCCTCTATCTGACGTGGCTTGCCCTCAAGATCGGCCGCAGCGGTCCGCCCAATCTGGACGTGGCCATGGCAAAGCCGAACAGCTTTTTGGGCGGCGCCGGCCTGCAATGGATGAACCCCAAGGGCTGGGCCATGGGGCTGGGAGCGGCGGCATCCTTTGCCGCGCTCGCCAACGGGCCGCTGCAGCTCGCCGTGCTGCTCGGCACGGTCTTCGGTCTTGCAGCGGCCCTATCGCTGGCGGCGTGGTGCGTGGCGGGCACGCTGCTCGCCCGGTTGCTGCGAACCGAGCGGCAGTGGCGCATGCTCAACATCATGCTTGGCCTGCTGCTGGCCGCCTCGATCATCCCGATGTGGCGGACAGCGTAAGATCAGTTATTTCAGGCAGCGTAACGCGCCGCCGGCTTGCCCGCCAGAAGACTGCCGAAGAAGCCTTGCGGACGCGAAGAAAGGCACCTCCCCGGCAATATCGGCAAGACCCGGTGCCGTGAATGCTTCACCCTTTGCCAGGCCAACCAGCGCTGCATCGACCAGATCGTCGGCAGTCATGACGATTTTCTTGCGGAACGTTGGCGCGCTCGCTTCCGGCTACTTCCCAGAATTCGGCGCTGGACGAAATCGCCGCGCTGGATTTTGACATACCGCCGGCCGCGAGTTGAATTATCGGCGGCCGGCAGCCAAGCTCCACTGACAGCCTTATTCGGCCGGCATCGCCACCGGACGCGCCGCCAGATGGCCCGCCAGCACCACGCCCAGACCAATGATCGGGAACGCCGCCGCGACCACGCCGAGGTCGGCCGGTGCGCCATAGCGCAGCACAGCGGCGCCGACCACGGCACCCAGTGCCACGCCGAGATAGAGCGCCGAGGCGTTCAGCGACAGCACGATGGGCGCGGCATCGGGCGCCAGCTTGATGATGCGGCTGGCCTGCGCCGGCGGGAACGCCCAGCCGACGATGCCCCACGGCACCATCATGGCCATGAGCGCCGGCCCGGCGATCTCGCGCGGCAGAAACATCGGGATCAGCGAAAACGTGACCAGCATGGCGGCACTCAGCGCCAGCGACCAGCAGACGGTGCGCGTCGCGCCGAAACGGTCGGCGGCCTGCCCGCCGCCGATATTGCCGATGACCGCGCCAACGCCGAAAGCGAGCAGCATTCCGGGAAGCGCGATCGGGTTCAGTCCGCCGCCTTCGATCGCGAGCGGCGCGACAAAGGCAAAGACGGTGAAGGCGCCGATCAGGGCCAGGATGGTCGTCACCAGGATAGGCATGACGCCGGGGCGAAGTGCCGCTGCAAGCCGCATCCGGAGCGGCAGCCTGGTGCCGACGATGCCGCGCGGCAGCCGGTACCACAGGATCGCGCCGGCGAGCGCACCAAGGCCGGCGATTGCAAAGAAGGTGCCGCGCCAGCCGGCAACCGTCGCAACGAGCGCGCCGAGCGGTGCTCCGACCGCGACCGCAACCGTAGTGCCGCCGACGACCACGGCAATGGCGCGGGCGCGATGATGATCGTCGACAAGCGCAACGGCCGTTCCCTGTGCGGTCGCCGCGAACAAGCCTGACGACAGCGCCATGACGATGCGCGCGATCAACAGCAATTCGAAGGAGGAGCTTAGCGCCGCGGCGACGTTGCCCAACACGAAGAACACCAGCGTCCATAGGATGACGCGGCGCCGGTCCCATTCGCCGGTCAGCGTTGCCAGGATCGGCGTGCCGATCGCATAGGCGAGCGCAAACGCGGTGATCAGCGTGCCGGCGAGCGGAACGGAGATGGCGGCATCCTTTGCGATGTCGGGCAAAAGGCTGGAGATGACGAAACCTTCGGTCGAAATCGTGAACGATCCGAGCGCAAGCCAGATTAGGCGCTTATCCATGGCAACTTCCTTAGTTCAAAGATTATTGAACAATTGGACATAACAGGGCATGATGTCAATAAAGCCGCTGCAAAATAGCCGAACCATCCTGACAGCCCGGTGTCAGGACGGGGCGACGGGACGAAACTATGTGTCCATTGGCCACGAGAGGAGATGCGTTGAAATCGGCTCCGAATGTGCTTAATTCCTGGGCATGACCTTGCCCCATCCCACCGTCGACCAGATCAGCCTGCCGAACGTGCTTGCCGTGCTCGGCGACCCGACGCGGCTGGCCATCGTGCGCTATCTCGCCAGCAAAGAGGGCGTGCCGCTGAATTGCAGCCGGTTTCTCGATCTCTGCTCGAAGACCAATCTGAGCTACCATTTGGCCAAGCTGCGTGAGGCCGGCGTCACCCGCACCGAGGCGGTTGGAACCAGCCGGCTGATCACGCTGCGCCGTGACGATCTCGACCGCCGCTTCCCGGGCCTGCTCGACAGCGTGATTGCCGCGGCCGGCGACGACGCATCGTTGCCGGCGGTTGGCGGCCACGAGATCGAAGTCCGCGCCTGAACGGCCCGAAGCTGGGTTCCGCTCTCGCCCGCTTCGCGAGGCGGGCAAAATAGCTTCACCTGCCCTCCAGCCATTCCAATTAACGGAGCCTGCCATGCGCATTGCCGTCCTCGCCGACATCCACGGCAATGTCCTGGCGCTCGACGCCGTGCTCGATGATCTGCGGCAGCGCGGCGGCGCCGACCTCATCGTCAATCTCGGCGATTGCGTTTCCGGCCCGCTCTGGCCGCGCGAGACCATGGAGAGGCTCGAGACGCTCGACCTGCCGACGGTGCGCGGCAACCACGACCGCCGCGTTGCCCGCGACACCGCCGACGAGACCATGTGGCCGTCCGACCGCTACGCGCAGGAACGGCTGACCGCAGGCCAACGCGAGGCGCTATTTGCGCTGCCCCTCACGCTGAAGGTGGCGCCCGGCATACTCGCCTTCCACGCCCGGCCCGACCACGACGAAAAATACCTGACTGACGCGATCCTCGACGGCCGGCTGGTGCGCGCGCCGCTGGCCGCCATCGAACGGCGGCTCGGCGCGATCGATGCCACCTGCCGTATCATGCTTTGTGGACACAGCCACCGCAGCGAGCTGGTCCGCATTCCCGGCGGTCCGGTCATCTTCAACCCGGGCAGCATCGGCTGCCCGGCCTATCACGATGATACGCCGCCGGCGCATGTCTCCGAGCAGGGCTCGCCGCACGCCCGCTACGGCATCGTCGACTTGCATCCTGATCGTTTCGAATCCATCGCCGTCGACTATGACCATGAGGCGGCGGCGTATCAGGCCGAGCAGGCGGGACGGCCCGAATGGGCCCACGCGCTGCGTACCGGCTTCATGCCGGGCTGAGCTTGCTCATCCCGGGCTGAGCCTGCTCATGCCTAGCTGAACGGATGACCGCCTTCGAGCGGCAGAAGTCGCGACCGGTCCAATCTTCAGTCGTCAGACGCCGATCGCTTCGATCGCTTGGCAGGACGTCGGGCGCTGGCCGCCGAAGTCTTGGACGCCGAAGTCTTGGACGTCGAAGTCTTGGACGTCGAAGTCTTGGTCGCCGAAGCCTTTGGCCGTGACGTCTTGGGCGCCAGTTGCGTTGGGTTGAAAGTCTGTGCTGGGGCGGATTCGGAACCGGCCCGAATGTCGGCGTCGCGCACCTGCTGGCCAAAGTTCAGGCCGGTCAGCTCTTCAATCTCGGCCACCGTCGAAAGGAACTCCGATACCCTGGCAATTTCAAGCGGGTCATCGAATGCCTCGGCACGCTCGCCGAACGCTTCGGGCATCACTTCCAAAACCGGCTTCTGGTCCGCCAGCAGCGCGATGGCGCGCAGGCCAGCTTGATCGGACCACAGCGCTATCTTCCAGAACTTCAGCGGAACATGGCTGTCGAAGCGGTAGGGAGGATCGTCCTCGCCGAACACTGGCCCGGCAAACACCGTGACACGGCCTCGCGTCGTATAGGCGTTGCGCAGCACATAGGTTTCTACCGCGCGCCATCTCAACTTCCCCTTGGAGCCGGGATGGTTAAGCGAGCTTCCTTGATTGAAGAAGCCGACTTGCGGCGCAGCATTGGTATAAAAGAACGTGTCGCGTTCTGCCGCGACCGCCTCCTGATCGACGCCCCATGCGGGGTCGCCGCGAAGTGTAATATGGCCCTTCTGGAACATTCGAGCGATTCGTTCCTTGGATTTTGCGACGGGAAATCCAGGCACATTCTGGCTCGAATAGAATTCCTGGGTCATCTGCTCGCCAAGATCGATGCGCCGATCCGGCCGGAAAGCATCGCTGGCTTCCGAACCGGAAATCGACTCCACCCCCAATTCGAGAAGCGACGGGTTGTCGATGACCGTCTTGTCCTCACGATTGACCGCCTTGGTGCGGGATCCATCGATATTGCAGGCGGTGACGAAGGCAAGCCTGCGATCGGCGTTCATCAAGATCGAAAAATGATGGTAGCGCAATTCGTGTGGGTCCTCTCCCGGTTTGGCAAGAAGGTTTTTGGCCAACCGGTAGGGTGAATTGGCAACCGTCGGCATTGCCAGGACAAAGCCCGGTATGAAGCCGGGCTCATACCCTCCACGATCGTCGAAATCCTCTGTTTTCCAACCCGCGGCCTCGGCGATGGCCACCTTCCCGGGTTCGCTTGCCGGGCCTTTGCCGTCGTTTCGTCTCGCATCGCCTCCGTCGCGGTCGATCAGCGGCGCCCGGACATTTATCTCGACGGGAAAAGTCCAGGTGACCGAGCCATCGGCATTGTGTCTCGTCGCCGGCCGATTGCGATCCGGTTCCGGCCGCTGCACCGGCTTGTCCGGCACATCTTCGCGAATATCGGCGTTCAGCCGAACTGTCTCGTCCATCATGCGCGGCATGCCGGCCCAAATCGCCAGAGCTTGCGAAACCGCCGATGCCGAGGAGCCCGGCAGCTTGGACTTTCTAGCACCCAGATCGTCAACGATGGCGCTGATCCGTATGCCTTCGTTGATCTCGCGCGCAAGCGCATAGCCACCTATGCCCGTCACCTCGTGGAACGGGCCGGCCCAATGGTGCAGGGCGATAGGTTCCCATTCATTGTTGAAGACCGGGGAGCCGGAAGAACCCTGTTCGGTGTCGGCGACATAGTGCAGCACTTGCACCGTTTCGTCGCGGGCCACCAGCCGGTTTTCACGCAACACCAGTTCCTTGAAGCGGCCATCGGGATGCTGGACGATGTTGGCGATTTCGCCGAGCATATGCTTGTCGCGCGCATCCGACAGCGAGATAAAACCGAACTCCCCCAGTTCCTTTGGGCCGGAACGCCGCTCGCCGACTCCGATCAGCGTATAGTCCAGACCCTCTATGCTATCGCTCACGAAACAGGATTCAGGATCGAACAGGAACGTCGTCGGCGTACGCACGGCATTCGCACCGTCCTGCTCATAATCGAACTGGACCTGGAAGCGCCGGGAATCCGCCTGCGACGAAATCACATGGTTGTTTGTGAGGAACAACCTTGGCCCGACCAGAAAACCCGATCCTTGCGGATTGCCGTTGAGAAAGGCAACGCGGCCAACCGCATCGGCAGCACGGCGCCCACGCTCGAGGAATGCGACCCCGATGAAATCGAGCGTTGGGCCGAGAATAGCCTCCGGCCCTGGCTGCTTGGCGGCGGCCTTTCTTTCCCCGGCAGACCTCATGTCAATTGCTGCCGATATCATCTCCGCTTCGTTGCGGCTGAGCGACGCCTTTACCTGCAACCTGTCGAGGCGCCTGGAGAGGGTCTGTTCGGCGGCCAGCGGATTGCCGTTGGCGATGTGACCAAGTGAAGCCTCAATCTCGGCGCGCGTTTTCTTGATACGCTGGCGAACTATGTTTTCCACCTGCGCAAATATTTCAAGGTCGACCATATTGCCCTCCTCAACCTTACTTGAGAGAGTGCATATTTACATGAAATGTGCAATATTTTGCCGGCTGTTAGTTCACGGAAGTGGCCTGGTCGCGATTCAACACGCGGCACCTTTTCGGGCTTACACAGCGCCGTCTCGTCGCCTATAAAAGCCGGCTGGCGTGCGATGGCGCTTTCGTGCCTGGCCGCGCCTTCGGCAATTGAACCTACCGCCCATGGCAGATGATTAGGCGCACAGTAACACTCCCGACGACGCTGCTTGCGGTGATTGCCGCTCCGCTGATCCTGGCGGAGTTGCCGGCCAACGGCCAGGAGCCGGAGCCCATCGTCTCGATTGTGACGGGTCTCGCTCCGGATGACCTCCTGAACGTGCGCGCCACGGCGTCGGCCATGGGCAAGATCGAGGCGCGGCTGCCGAGTGGTTCGAGCGTGAAAAATCTCGGCTGCGGCGACGTCAGCGGCTACAAATGGTGCAAGGTTGAAGACATTGATGACCCGAAGATGAGCGGATGGGCGCCCGCACGCTACCTCGACCCTATCAATCCCCGGCAAGTGACACCGCAGGTGGCGGCCAGTGCGGAGAACCCTGCGCCTCAGCCGCTGCCCGACCTGACAAAGCGCCTCGGCGCGACCGCTCCCGAAACGCCGCTGAATTCCCCTGACGCGATCGGCAGGGTGGCGATCGAGGATGCTTACCGCCTGGCCCTGGCCGGTGGAAAACCCACGACTGGACAGGTTGATGGATCGCCGCCCGCGGCAGTGGGTCCCGTCCAGAATTTCGGCGCGGCCAACGCGGCGCCCCCGGCCGACGCACAGACCGTTGCGCGGCTTCAGCCGCCGGGGACACCGGTACCCGGTGCCGGCAACGCCATCCCCTGTGCGCGCTATCTCGGCCAGCCGATGACCAGCTGCAAGGCAGGCGTGGTGCGCACCGGCGACAAGACCGACGTGACCGTGACCTGGCCCGATGGCGGCACGCGCATCATCAGCTTCAAGGCCGGCAAGCCGGCCGGTGCGGACGCACCCGGCGAATTCCGCTTCACCCGCGAGGGCAGCCTGAACATGATCCGCGTCGGTGCTTCCGAACGCTTCGAGATTACGGACGCTTTGGCGTTGGGGGATAGTGGTAAGGGAGTAGGGCAGTAGGGCAATATGTTTAAAGGGCGCTCGAACCTCTGCCCTACTGCCCTACTGCCCTACTGCCCTACTGCCCTACTGCCCTACTGCCCTACTGCCATTTTAGGGGCTTACATCCGGCAAAACTCTTCCCTATAAGGCCCTCCTAGCCTGATACCAGAATCGCGCGCACAACCGGCCGGGTCATCCCGTCCGGCTTTTTGTGCAAGCCGCCCGCCGAAACGGACCCTCGACATGCCAAGACGCACCGACATCAAGTCGATCCTGATCATCGGGGCCGGCCCCATCGTCATCGGTCAGGCCTGCGAATTCGACTATTCCGGCACCCAGGCCTGCAAGGCGCTGAAGGAAGAGGGTTTTCGCGTTATCCTGGTCAATTCCAATCCGGCCACCATCATGACCGATCCGGAGCTGGCCGACGCCACGTACATCGAGCCGATCACGCCCGAAGTGGTGGCCAAGATCATCGCCAAGGAGCGGCCGGACGCGCTGCTGCCGACCATGGGCGGCCAGACCGCGCTCAACACCGCTTTGTCGCTGCGCCGCATGGGCGTGCTCGACCGCTATCAGGTCGAGATGATCGGCGCCGACGCCACCGCAATCGACAAGGCCGAGGACCGCGCGCTGTTTCGCGAGGCGATGAACAAGATCGGCCTGGAAACGCCGAAGTCGATGCTGGCCAACGCCACCGACGTCAAGAATGCCGACCGCAAGACGCACGAGGCCGAGCGCGCCGCGCTGAAGGCGGAAAAGCCCGAAAATCTCGACGCCGCGCTCGATGCTCTGGAAACGCGCTGGAACCTCGGTGAGGGCGACCGCAAGCAGCGCTATATCAGCCATGCCATGGCGATTGCAGCACAAGCGCTCGACCATGTCGGCCTGCCCGCCATTATCCGCCCCTCCTTCACCATGGGCGGCACCGGCGGCGGCATCGCCTACAACCGCGCCGAATTCTTCGAGATCGTCCAATCCGGCCTCGACGCCTCGCCGACCACCGAAGTGCTGATCGAGGAGAGCGTGCTCGGCTGGAAGGAGTATGAGATGGAGGTTGTCCGCGACAAAGCCGACAACTGCATCATCGTCTGCTCGATCGAGAACATCGACCCGATGGGCGTGCATACGGGCGACTCGATCACCGTCGCCCCAGCGCTCACGCTGACCGACAAGGAATACCAGATGATGCGCAACGCCTCGATCGCGGTGCTGCGCGAGATCGGCGTCGAGACCGGCGGCTCCAACGTGCAGTTCGCCGTCAACCCGGCCGACGGCCGCCTGGTGGTGATCGAGATGAACCCGCGCGTCTCGCGCTCGTCGGCGCTGGCCTCCAAGGCGACCGGTTTTCCGATCGCCAAGATCGCCGCCAAGCTCGCCGTCGGCTACACGCTGGACGAGCTCGAGAACGACATCACCGGCGGAGCAACGCCGGCCTCGTTCGAGCCGAGCATCGACTATGTCGTGACAAAAATCCCGCGCTTTGCCTTCGAGAAGTTTCCCGGCGCCGAGCCGGTGCTGACCACCTCGATGAAATCGGTCGGCGAGGTCATGGCCATCGGCCGCACCTTCCAGGAATCGCTGCAGAAGGCGCTGCGCGGGCTGGAGACCGGCCTGACCGGTCTGGACGAAATCGAGATCCCCGGCATCGGCCATGGGACGACAGCTGCCAGCCACGTCGACGACCGCAACGCCATCCGCGCCGCCTTGGGCACGCCGACGCCGGACCGGCTGCGCATGGTGGCGCAAGCGATCCGCATGGGCACCTCTCTGGAAGACGTGCACGCGATGTGCAAGATCGACCCGTGGTTCCTCGAACAGATCGCCGGCATTCTCGACATGGAGGCGCGCATCCGCGAGCACGGCATCCCCGAGGACGCCGCCAATCTGCGCATGCTGAAGGCGATGGGTTTCTCCGATGCCCGCCTAGCATCCCTGGTCAGGAAGGACGTCGAAGAGATCCAGAAGATTCGCGAAAAACTCGACGTTCATCCGGTTTACAAGCGCATCGACACCTGCGCCGCCGAGTTTGCTTCGCCCACCGCCTACATGTATTCGACCTATGAGGTCCCGTTCGCTGGCGCGCTGGCCAACGAGGCGCAGGTCTCATCCCGGAAAAAGGTCGTCATCCTCGGCGGCGGCCCCAACCGCATCGGTCAGGGCATCGAGTTCGACTATTGCTGCTGCCATGCCGCCTTTGCGCTGCGCGACGCCGGCTTCGAGGCGATCATGATCAACTGCAATCCCGAAACCGTCTCGACCGACTACGACACCTCCGACCGGCTCTATTTCGAGCCGCTGACGCCGGAGGACGTGCTGGAGATCCTGCGCGCCGAGCAGGCGTCGGGCGAACTGGTCGGCGTCATAGTCCAGTTCGGCGGCCAGACGCCGCTGAAACTGGCGGATGCGCTGGAGAAGGCCGGCATCCCGATCCTCGGCACCTCGCCCGACATGATCGATCTGGCCGAGGACCGCGACCGCTTCCAGAAGCTGCTGCACAAGCTCGGCCTCAGCCAGCCGAAGAACGGCATTGCCTATTCGGTCGAGCAGGCCCGCCTCGTCGCCGGCGAGCTCGGCTTCCCGCTGGTGGTGCGCCCGTCGTACGTGCTCGGCGGCCGCGCCATGCAGATCATCCACGACGAGAGCATGCTGCAATCCTATCTGCTCGACACCGTGCCCGGCCTGGTACCGGAGGACATCAAGCAGAAATACCCCAACGACAAGACCGGCCAGATCAACACGCTGCTCGGCAAGAACCCGCTTCTGTTCGATACCTATCTGTCGGGCGCCATCGAGGTCGATGTCGATTGTCTCTGCGACGGCAGGTCGACCTACGTCTCCGGCATATTGGAGCACATCGAGGAGGCCGGCATCCATTCCGGCGACTCGGCCTGCTCGCTGCCGGTGCATTCGCTGCCTTCCGAGCTGGTCGACGAGCTGGAGCGCCAGACGGCAGCGCTGGCCCGCGCGCTCAACGTCGGCGGGCTGATGAACGTACAGTACGCGATCAAGGACGGCACCGTCTATGTGCTGGAGGTCAACCCGCGGGCGTCACGCACCGTGCCCTTCGTCGCCAAGACGATCGGGCGGCCGATTGCGAAGATTGCCGCCCGCATCATGGCCGGCGAAAGCCTTGAAGACGCCTTCGCCCATTACGGCGCCATGCCCGACCCGCGCAATCCCGGCCACATCGCCGTCAAGGAAGCGGTATTCCCGTTCGCCCGCTTTCCCGGCGTCGACATATTGCTCGGCCCGGAAATGCGCTCGACCGGCGAGGTCATGGGCCTCGACCGCGACTTCGCGCTCGCCTTCGCCAAGAGCCAGTTAGGGGCGGGTGTCGATCTTCCCCGCGCGGGCACACTGTTCGTCTCGGTGCGCGACGAGGACAAGAAAGGCATCCTGCCGGCGGTCAAGCGTCTCGCCGGCCAGGGTTTCAAAGTGCTGGCCACCTCCGGCACCGCCCGCTTCCTCGCCGAAAACGGCGTCGCGGCCGAAAAGATAAACAAGGTGCTGGAAGGCCGCCCGCACATCGAGGACGCCATCCGCAACCGCCAGGTCCAGATCGTCTTCAACACCACGGACGGCCAGAAAGCGGTGTCGGACTCGAAGTCGCTGCGCCGCGCGACGCTGATGCAGAAGGTGCCGTATTACACGACGCTGTCGGGCGCTGCTGCGGTGGCCGAGGCGATTGCGGCGTTGAGGGCGGGCAGCCTCGAAGTGCGGCCGCTGCAGGAGTATTTTGCGTAGGCGATTAGCCAATCTCCCTCCTTGTGGGGGAGATGGCCGACAGGTCGGAGGGGGGCTAGACCAATCGCACCCGCTTCTCGACCGCCGGCTTCGCTTCACTGAAGAAGTATTTCGTCAAATGACCCCCGACTTTGGCAACCGCATGATATCGAGATAGAATATGAGTAAAAGTGCCATTGCCACGACCATTCATTGCCTATAAATGAATTTTAGTTCGGACATTGGAAAATATCTGGCGATTTGGATCTAACAATGCAGATACGATCGAATTCTTATAGTATCGCCGAAATAATCGATATGGTCGATCGGCGCGCACTGGTCGTAAATAGACAATATCAAAGGGGTTCCGGGCTTTGGCCAAACGGCCCCAGAAGTTATTTCATCGACACAATCTTAGAGGGATTTCCTTTCCCAAAGATATATTTCTATGAATATATTGACCGGAAAGAAGGGCAGATTCGAAGGGAGGTCGTTGATGGTCAGCAAAGAGTGTTTACAATAATCGATTTTTGCAAGAATGAATTTGCAATTTCCGGCGACAGTCAGTTTGCTGGGTTGAGATTTGCTGATCTAGACGATGACATAAAAGGTTCGTTTCTCGCTTACCCTGTTTCAGCCGACGTTATCGGCAACGCAACGCAAGCGGAAATTCTTCAGATGTTCCGGAGAATGAACGCATATACACTTCCGCTAAATGAAGCCGAGAAAAGGCACTCAAGTCACTTTGGCGAATTTAAGTGGTTTATCAATGAGATGGCGGACCATCTGGACTCATTTTTTGTGGAATATGGCGTTTTTACCAGTAGACAGATTGTCAGAATGGCCGACGCAGAATTTCTTGCGGAAGTGTCACTGGCCATGGAGTCCGGGCTTGTAAG
Organism: Mesorhizobium sp. M0207; assembly: GCF_040321995.1. Taxonomy (NCBI): domain Bacteria; kingdom Pseudomonadati; phylum Pseudomonadota; class Alphaproteobacteria; order Hyphomicrobiales; family Phyllobacteriaceae; genus Mesorhizobium; species Mesorhizobium sp. M0207. Next base: position 110,290 of record NZ_JAMYSQ010000010.1, on the reverse strand, counting down.
CACCTCTCCTTCCCAGCTCAATAAACTATATTACAAGTACGATGCCACTTTCGCGGAAAAACAAGAATTTCAAGAGAAAATAAGCTCGTCGTTTGACTACATTACAAGCAATTTTTCGAATTTAAGAAACACGTTCTTGATGAAACCCTACGCGCTTCAGACCTTGATATTGGCTCTGATATTCAATCGGTATGGCATTCCGGCAATTGCCAGTCAGGTTCAGGCCGAAAGCGCAGGGGTTTTCTCGACCGATCCCGGCCGAAGTGCAGTCGAACTCCAAGCCCTCGCGGAAGCTCATGAAGGAAAAGAGCTGGATGGCCCATATTCTGAATACGTGTGGGGAGCTTCAGGTGGAACAAATCGAGCCCCGCGTAGAGCTGTTCGTTTCAAATATGTTCTGTCCGCTCTTGGCTCTCACGTAGGCGATTTGTTGGATGGCAGCCTCGCTCGTTGAGGTAAATGCAAGATTTTCGAACAGGGTGACGCGACTCTCAACCGCATTCACGTCTTTCGAAATCGTAAGGGGTGGGCGCAACATCTATGAACGTTGGGCGGCACAGGAAGGATTCTTGTCGTCACTTTGGCAGGCGTGGTGTAGCTTTTGTCGCGAAACTATCATTTTGTCATGCCGCGGTACGACCACGCAGGCAGGAATTAACACTACCTGCCCGTTTAGTCACCACACCGAAGCAGAGATACTTTTTATAGCCAAATGTTTGGCGAACAACTCTATGCCAAATCACATTCGCGCCATCCCCGGAATGTATGCTGAACCGACTTGGGGAGACGTAACAAAAATACCAAAAATCTTGCTGGGCCTGGCGCCTTCCAACGTGAATACTATGGCGACAGCATTCAGCGCTATTACGCTTGCGGTAGACCTCCAAATTGTAAGGAATACATGCTCTCATCTTAATAGAGAAAATATTTCTTCCATTAATGCGATAAAAGTTAAATACGATAACAATAAATTTAAGCATCCATCAGACGCTATGTTTTGGATCGATCCTGTAACGCATAATTTTGCTTGGCAGTCTTGGATATTGGAATTTCGAGTCGCAGCCAATGAAGCAATTAAGTAGGAAGAAGGCATAGAAGGGTGCACCGAGAGATGCTCCGATCGTATCCATCTCAACTTCAACTCCATCGGCCAGGACGCCACTGGCACGAAGCTGGGCGCCGGCGCGTTCGTCGAGAAGTACTTCGCGTAGACGCGGTTGACGGTGTTGTAGAAGCCGGAATTGACGGTGTAGATGCGCACCATCATCAAGTTGTTGAGCGAGGCGCCCGGCGCTTTCAGGCAATGTTTCAGCGCTTCAGCGATGCCTCCGTCTGCGTTTCGACGTTGCTACGCACCGTCTCGCCAGTCCCTTAGAGAAATCCAATAAACCGTCCCGCGAAAAGCACGGCCGTCCACAGCATCAGCGAGAGCACAGCCAGCATGGTCGCGGCCCCATCGACCGGCTCCTCACCGCCTTTTGCGCGCCGCATGAAGGCGAGGAAGTTGGCGCCGGCAAGCAGGATGAGCCCCATCTTGGCGAGGAAGATTGGCATCGCCGCATACTCGCTCGCCCTGACTGAAAAGAGCAGCGACCCCGTGACAAGCGCACCGCCGAACGCGGCAAATGCGGTACGGCGCAGCAGCGCGATGAACGGCGCCTGCGGCAGCGAGCGGAAGGCGCCGAGGATCCTGAGATCCATGAGCCAGACGCTGGTCAGCAGCGCGCCGATCGACATGATGTGGAGCGCATTGACGATGGGGTAGGCGACGAAGGAGGCCTTCAGTCCCCGCACCAAAGCGAGTTGCTCGATGCCGGCGAAAAACCCGTCCATTCAGGCCGGCGGCACGCGGTCAGGATAGACGTCATAGGTTTTGCCGCCGACGATGACGCGCACTGCCTTCATGCGTTTTTCGTTTTCGTCGCGCGAGCGGTTGCCGATCGCGGTCACCTCGTCGCCGATCTTGGCGACCTCCTCGGTAAAGCCGGCGGCGATCGTGCGGGACGGCGTCGCCATCTCCACCCGCCAGGCCTCTCCCTCGGCATCGACGTCCAGCGTGGCGTGCGGATTGCCGATGCCGATATAGATGGCCGTGATCTTGCCCTTGAGTTCGAAAAATCCGTCCTGCGTCCACGACCAGCCGTGATGGGCATAGGCTGCGGTGGCGGCGGCAAGGATCACCGCCGCTGCCAGCATGACGCTTCGGTTGAAAGGTGACTGCATCGCTCGTCTCCTCGGTTCGGCATTAGAGGGTAGGTCAGCGCGCGGCAGCGTCAAATCACATGAGGTGTGCGCTGCCCCTCATTGCCCTGCCGGGCATTTCTCCCCGTATAGTGACGGGGAGAAAGGTGCCTTCGCCAAGGATTTCGCCAATCTCCAGAGTTGAAGAAAGGGAGCTGAGTTTGCCGCCAGCCCCCTTCTCCCCGTCCCTCTACGGGGAGAAGATGCCGGCAGGCAGATGAGGGGCGGCGCCGACTTCTACGATCGAGCGCCCGCTTGCCCCGACCCCTCACGCCGCCCAGTCGACTTCGGACATCCCCAGCCGTTCGTAGAGCCGGACCGCGGCGGCGTTCTCGACAGTGTTGGTCTTGAGATCGACATGCGCAGCACCCCTTGCCTGAAACACGGCGAAAGCGTGCCGCATCAGCGCCTCGGCGATGCCCTTGCCGCGCGCCTCGGGATGCACGGCAAGGTCTTTGACGAACGCCCGTGTCCAGCAGAGCGCCGCGCCCGTCAGCCGGCCCTTGCCGTCGATGACCAGGAAACACAAAGCTGGGTCGAATTCCGCGTCGGCCGAAATGCGCGGCCACCATTCGTCGAACGGCCCGTCGGCGCCGTCGTCGAACACCGCGGTCAACAGCGTATGCAAAGCGAGTGCATCGGCGGCTTCGAAGGCGCGCATGAAAAAACCTTCGGGCCAGCGCGGCGCCAGAAGCGTGTCGTCGAGGATCTTGCGCAGGCGGATGTCGTTTGGCGCCGGCGGACCCGGCTCAGGCATCGGGCTGCATGCGGCGGCGCAGGCTGTCGCTGCCGAGGCCGGTTTCGCCCAGCATCCCCTTGCGCTTGGCGTCGTAATAATAGCCGCTCTGGTAGAGCCGGTCGGCCCGCTTGGGGTTGCCTCCGCTGACCAGCCAGGCGCCGCGCAGATATTTCACCGCATATTTCAAATTGGTCTCGGCATCGAACAGGCCGCTTGCCGGCCCGTCATAGCCCATGCCGCGCGCCGTCGCGTGCTTGATCTGCATCAGCCCCCAATGGCCGTGATTGTAGGCTTTCGGGTTGAACGTGCTCTCGCGGTTGACGACATGGCGCACCAGATCGACCGGCACCTGGTAAAGCGCGGAATATTTCTCGATCAGTCGCTCGATCTCGCTGCGGCCGCCGGCGTTCGACTGACGCTCGGTGGGGTCGGTCGCGGCCAGAACGGCCGGGTCCTGCGGCAGCGTGTAGGAAACCGGCTGAACGCCGGGCATGGCCTCGGTCTGTTGGCTGACCGGCATGGCGACGGCTGGCGTCGCGGTAACAGGCAGGGCATTGGCGGTCATGACGGCGGGGGTAGTTGCCGCCAGCGGCGTCGGCCCGGCAAAGGCGGCGGCCGGCTCGATCGGCAGCGCCGCTGTCTGGGCGACGCCGGACGGCTCCGGCAGCACCGAAACCGTGTCAGGCAGCGCCAGCGTAAAGCCGGCATCGGTATTGGCCGTATTTTCGGTGAAGGCCGGCGTCGGGGTCACCGGCGAAGTCGAGGTGCAACCGCTGAGAGCGGCCACGGCCAACACCGCCGCAAGGACGGGAAAGAGGAATTTTGCTGGCAAGCGGCGCTCGGGTCCGGTTCGTCGGGTGTTAAGAAGTCCTTACACCAGCATCTTTCCTCGGGCAATCCGCGGTAGCCGGTGGTTTTCGGGTGGCGAGCCGGGCCGCGAAATGCGATATTGTTCTGGATTTGTACTTCGAAGGATTCCGGAAAGGAGCACGCCATGCACGCCTCTCATGCCACCGCCGGCCACGCGGTCTTCGAAACCGTGCTCGGCTTCATGGGCATCGCCTGGAGCGATGCCGGACTGACCCGGCTCTGCCTGCCGCAGCGCAATCGCGACGCGGTCGAGCGCCGGCTGCTGCGCCATGCCGCCGCCGACCAGCCTGCGAAGCCCGAGCCGCAATGGGTTGCCGAGCTGATCGCGTCGATCAAGGCCTATGCCGCCGGCGAGGATATAGATTTCTCCAACGTGCCGGTCGATCTCAGCGGCGTCGACGAGTTCCGCCTGGCGATCTATGACGCGGCACGAAAACTCGCCTTCGGCGAAACCACCACCTATGGCGAACTGGCCAAACGCGCCGGCCATGCCGGGCTGGCGCGTGAGACGGGCGCCGCACTCGGCGCCAACCCGGTGCCGCTGGTCATCCCCTGTCACCGCATCCTTGCCGCCGGCGGCAAGATCGGCGGATTTTCCGCGGCCGGCGGCTCGGCCACCAAAGAAAAGATGCTGGCAATGGAAGGCGTACGCGTCGGCCCGCCGCCCCCGGCGCAGGTGTCGTTCGGGTTTTAGTGGTGCTGATATTCAGGCGAGGCCGGCACCCGGCGCACCATTTCGTCCCACTCTAATCCGGAAGCAGGCGCCGGCGAAAACGCCGGTCGATCTCCACCCGCTTGCATTTGTAGACGGTGCAGGAATTCGTGTCGGCGCTCGGCACCGAGGCCCGCGCCCTGACCTCGCCGATGTCGCAGAATTGCTGGCTCCGCACGTAGCGGTCGTAGAGCGCCAGCCCCGGCACGCGCGCCGATCTGTAACGCAGGATGACCGCGCCCTCGCGCGCGATCGTCGCCTGCACCTTGCCGCAGCTCATGCGGGTCGGGTCGTAGCGCGAGCCCGCCTGCGCCTCGGCGGCCACCAGCGTCAGGCAAGCGGCAAGCAGAACGATTTTCATGTCCCTCTCCCCAAAACCCGGTCGCGCCCGAAGCCGGCGCGATCCTCCCGGGTCAGGCGCGCAACGACGACGCTCTCACGCGATTGGGGCGGCCGTTGGGCAGCGTTGCCGTCGCGCCATTTTCCGCCCCGTCTTGTTTTTTGCGCGAAGGCATATTATATGCGGTCCATTGATATTTCGGCCGATCGATCCGGGCCTCGCGATCTTCGCGTTTGCTGACGTTCTATCTCCAAAATCTCGATACAAACCGGCTGGGTTTCGGCCCAGTCAAACTAAAGCAAACGTAAAGGACTATCGAAATGGCAACAGGTACGGTCAAGTGGTTTAATTCCACCAAGGGTTTCGGCTTCATTCAGCCTGACAGCGGCGGCGCGGACGTTTTCGTCCACATCTCCGCAGTCGAGCGTGCTGGACTGTCGACCCTGGTTGAAGGCCAGAAGATCAACTTCGAGATCGAGCAGGACCGCCGCACTGGCAAGTCGTCCGCTGGATCTCTGAGCAAGGCAGCCTGATTTTGCGAATGGCGCGCGCCGGGCGATAGCCCGGGGCGCGCGGCAAGTCACGGATGTACTGGCGGTCGCGCGAGAAGCGCGCCGGAGCGAAAGACCCGACAAGCCGAAGCAGCAGATTGCTGCCGGCCCGGCCAAAACGCTCCCGATCAGGCTACCAAGCATGGGAAGGCGGGATTTTGTCCCGCCTTTTTGCTGTCTGGATTCCAGTGAACCGCTGCCTTGGGCCTATAGTCCCACTTTGTGGTGTTTTTGGCCCAATGTGGTACTATTGATTCATGAGCAAGCTTGAACAGATTGAGAAATCCGTTGCCGAACTAAGCCCCGAAGAGCTGAGAGCGTTTGCCGCATGGTTCGAGGCGCTGCAGGCCGACATGTGGGACCGGCAGATCGAAGCCGACGCCAAGGGCGGCAGGCTGGACAAGCTTGCCGAGCAGGCCTTGGCTGATCATCGCGCCGGCCGGACCCGGCCTCTGTGAATCATTTTGCTACTCCCTCGTTTTGGGAGGCCTACGCAAAACTGCCCTCGTTAATCAGAGCAAAGGCGAACAGACGTTTCGCCAAACTGAATTCTGACCCGTTCCACCCGTCGTTGCATTTCAAACAGGTCGGGCGCTACTGGTCGGCGCGGGTTGATATCAACTACCGCGCCGTGGCTGTTCGCGACCACGATGACGTGGTCTGGTTCTGGATAGGCACCCATTCCGAATATGATCGCCTGCTGAAATAGCCGCGCGACCATTCACGTCATCGGCCGAGGGCCGCAAGCCCGACCTCCGGAGCGAGCCGCGAAGCGCCGAGAAGCGTGACTAAGGCAGCCACTCCAGCGGCACGTGCCCCGGATCGGCCTCGACCCTTTTCAGCCAGGCGGCAACCGCCGGATAGGCGTCGAGCTGAAACCCGCCCGTCTCGGCCGTGTGCGTATAGGCATAGAGCGCGATGTCGGCGACGCTGAGCGCATTGCCGGCGAAGAAGCTGCTCCCGGCCAGGTGCTTGTCCATGACGCCGAGCGCCTTGTTGCCGCGCTCCAGCGTCAGGGCCAGCCGCTCCGGCGTCGCATCCTTGGCTCTTTCAGGGAAGGTCAGCAGCGCCCTGCGCACGGCGATATAAGGCTCATGGCTGTATTGCTCGAAGAACAGCCACTGATAGGCCAGCGCGCGTTCGTATCTGTCCGCCGGCAGAAACCGCGTGCCTTCGGCGAGATAGAGCAGGATGGCATTGGATTCGGCCAGCCGGCGGCCGTCGTCGAGTTCGAGCAGCGGCACCATGGCGTTCGGGTTTTTCGCGACATAGTCGGGCTTGCGCGTGTCGCCGGTGTGCGAGCTGACCTCGACATTGGTGAAAGCGATGCCGAGCTTGGCCATCAACAGGCGCGGCTTGTAGCAATTGCCGCTGTCGATCATTCCATAGAGTATCATCGGTGCTCCCCCTTGCTCGCAACCACCCGTCTCAGGGCTTGATCCAGCCTCTATCGCGGCAGCGGCGGCTTCATCCAGTGATTTGTTTTGGCGTAACCATCAGCGCCGCTGATGCATTTCAGGATATATCGAGATTCAAGTCAGGCCGAGCCGAGAAGGGTGGGTTCCGAGAACCGGAGCGGAGCGTACTTTGGGTACGTGAGCACCGGAAGCGCAGGAAACCGCCGTTCGCAGGCCGGCATCACTTGAATCTCGACATATCCTAGCCGAATAGGGGGATGACGTTGTTGTCCCTGCCAAGCAGCCTGTCGATCGACAGCGGCTCCTCGTCGAACAGCGTACCGGCCAGCGCCGGCCGGGCAAGGTAAAAGCCCTGCAGCAGGTCGACGCCGCCATCCAGCGCGACGCGCAGATGCGTGGCGTTCTCGACGCCTTCGACCAGCACCTTGGCGCCACGGTCGTGCAGCGTCGAAACTAGCGGCCGGAAAAACCGCTCGGCGGCGGCATGGCGGCAGAATTCTGCGAACCAGGTGCCGTCGATCTTGACGATGTCGGGCTGCACCAGTGCTACCCTTTCTTCGGTCGAATGCCCGGTGCCGAAATCGTCGATGGCGATGCGGACGCCGTCGCGCCGCATCTCGCGCGCCAGGCTGACAAGCACCTTGTCGCCGGCCGCCTGCTCGGTAATCTCGCAGACCAGCATGCCGGGATGCAGGCCGAAATCCGTCAGATGCCTGGTCATCAGCCTGATTTCGGCCAGCGCCCGTGCGGGGTCATCGTTGATCAGCGGATTGTAGTTGAAGAAGAGGTCGAGCCCGTCGACGCCGATGTTGCGGAAGTTGCGCAAATGCAGCACCCGGCACATGGTTTCGACAAACAGCCGATCCGCTGCCGGCACACCTTCGAAGAAGATTTGCGGCGCCACCGGCCTGCCTGCACGGTGCGGCTCGATCAGTCCCTCGACCGCGACGGCGGCGAGAAACCTGCCGCGCGGCGCGAAGACCGGCTGGTAGGCGCTCCTCAGCCGGAATGCGCCGTAGACGCCATATTCGATGCCGACCTCGTCGGCAAAGATCGCTTCGCCGACCTTGCGCCGCATGTCGGCCCGCCCGGTCACGATGCCACCCTGCGGCCAAAGGCCCGCATCGGCCGCCGCGATGGCGAAACGGCCGCGGGAACTTTGTCCTTATCGGGCGACACCGCTGATGCCTGCCCGGCCTTGTCGAAGACGTGAAAGCTGGTCGGTGCAAGCTCCGGGCGTGCCAGCACGAAGCCTTGCACCATCGAGGCGCCCGACTTTTCAGCGAGCTCGAGCTGCCAGCCCGTCTCGATGCCCTCGAATACCGTACGGATGCCTTGCTCTTCGAAGCTGGTCACCATAGCGGTCAGCAAGGCGAAGCCGGCACCGGACTCCATCAGCGTCATGATCCAGTCGGCGTCGAACTTGACGATGTCTGGCCTGAGTTCCTTGATGCGATTGATGTCGGATTCGTCGGCGCCGTAATCGTCGACGGCAATGCGCAAACCATTGCCCCTGAGCGCCTCGACGAAATTGTAGAGCGTTTCCTGCGACGCCGATTTCTGTTCGGTGACCTCGCAGACGACGCGGCGCGGATCGATGTCGGCCTCGTGCAGCACCAGCCGCATTTCGCGCAGCGCCTTGTCGGCGATGCTGCGGTCGGTGAACACCGATGGATCGAAATTAATGAAGATGGAGGCGTCTCGCGGCAGGCAGGCGCCGGCGTTCAGAAGGTGTAGCGTCCGTGTCAGCGCCTCGATATGCAGGCGGTCGACCGCCGGACAACTGTTGAAGAAACTCATTGGCGGCTGCGGCTCGCCTTCGCGGAACGGCCGGATCAGCCCCTCGAACGCGACGACGGAAAGCTTGCCCTTGTTGAAGGCGAAGATCGGCTGGAACGCGCTTTGCAGCGTATAGACCCCCCAGACACCGCTGGCGGTGCCGTCATCATGGCGGATGATATGGGCAAGCCCGATGCTGCGTGTCACGGTTCCTCGCTATGCGAGACTGGCGGACCGGCTACGGTCCTGCCGTTCAAGCTTTTACCGATCGTTGATGAATTTATTGTTGCCAGCATTGCGCGCTGGCTCATTCGACAATGCCTGCGCTGGGCTTGCGCTTGACCAGATGATGCGACATGAGAGGCGCCGCAGCGCCTTCGCCCGCCGGTCCTTTCTGGAGATATCTGTCATGGCCTTTCTTGCCGACGTCCTTTCCCGCGTAAAGCCTTCCGCGACCATCGCGGTGACGCAGAAGGCGCGCGAGCTGAAAAACGCCGGCCGCGACGTGATCGGGCTGGGCGCCGGCGAACCGGACTTCGACACCCCCGACAACATCAAGAACGCCGCGATCGAGGCCATCCGCCGAGGCGAGACGAAGTATCCGCCGGTATCCGGCATCGTGCCGCTGCGCGATGCGATCGCGAAAAAATTCAAGCGCGAGAACAATCTCGACTACCGGCCGGAGCAGACCATCGTCGGCACCGGCGGCAAGCAGATCCTGTTCAACGCCTTCATGGCGACGCTGAACCCCGGCGACGAAGTGATCATCCCGCGGCCCTACTGGGTCAGTTATCCCGAAATGGTGGCGATCTGCGGCGGCACCTCGGCCTTTGCCGACACCTCCATCGACAACGGCTTCAAGCTGACGGCGGCCGTGCTGGAAAAGGCGATCACGCCGCGCACCAAATGGCTGTTGATGAACTCGCCGTCCAACCCTTCGGGCGCAGCCTACACCGAAGCGGAACTCAAGAGCCTGGCCGACGTGCTGTTGAAGCATCCCCATGTCTGGGTGCTGACCGACGACATGTACGAGCACCTGACCTATGGCGACTTCGTCTTCAAGACCATCGCCGAGGTCGAGCCTAAGCTCTATGAGCGCACGCTGACGATGAACGGCGTGTCGAAGGCCTATGCCATGACCGGCTGGCGCATCGGCTACGCGGCAGGCCCGGTGCCGCTGATCAAGGCGATGGACATGATCCAGGGCCAGCAGACCTCCGGCGCCTGCACCATCGCCCAATGGGCGGCGGTCGAAGCGCTGAACGGCCCGCAGGATTTCATCCCGAAGAACAAGGCGATCTTCCAGGGCCGGCGCGATCTCGTCGTCTCGATGCTCAACCAGGCGCGCGGCATCACCTGCCCATCGCCGGAGGGTGCGTTCTACGTCTATCCCTCCTGTGCCCAGCTGATCGGCAGGAAGACCAAGAGCGGCAAGGTGATCGACAGCGACGAAACCTTCTGTTCGGAACTGCTCGAGGCCGAGGGCGTGGCGGTTGTTTTCGGCTCGGCCTTTGGCCTCGGCCCGAACTTCCGCATCTCCTACGCCACGTCGGAGGCTCTGCTCGAAGAGGCCTGCACCCGCATCCAGCGCTTTACCGCCGCGCTGGTCTGAGACGTTTCAGCCGCCATACTGCTCGTCGTTCACCTTCTCCAGCCAATCGACATGCACACCCTCGATCGCCTCCTGCATGGCGATGTGGGTCATCGCCGATTTGGGCGCGGCGCCGTGCCAGTGCTTTTCGCCGGCCGCAAAGGAGATGACGTCGCCGGCCCTGATCTCCTGCAGCGGCCCGCCCCAGCTTTGCACGAGACCGGCACCGGATGTGACATAGAGCGTCTGGCCGAGCGGATGCGTGTGCCAGTGGGTGCGGGCGCCGGGCTCGAAGCTGACCAGCGTGGCTCTGAGCCGCGCCGGCGCCTCTTTCTCGATGATCGGCGTCTGCAAAACCCGGCCAGTGAAGTATTTTTCCGGCGCAACAATCGTCGGCACGCTGCCGCAGGCAATAATCTTCATCGTCGCAAGTCCTCGATCAATCCAGTGTCTTAGACCCTACCACTTTCGTCCGATGCCGGCTGCATCTCCTGCCGGCTGCGGGCAAAACGCGGCCAGAACAGACCGGTCCGCGTGCGGTAAGCGTCGTAGGCATCGGCCAACCTTGTCCGCGAAAATTTTCGCTCTTCGTCCAAGGCTGCGATCACGTAGATCGTAACGATGCCGGCGACCGGCACCACCGCCCAGACCGACCAGGTCGCGATACCCCATCCGACCCAGAAGATGATGTAGGACGTGTAGAACGGATGCCGGACATGGAGATAAGGGCCTTCGGTCACCAGGCTGTCGGGATTGTCGGGATCGAATGCGAACCGCAGCCCCGCCTTGCGGGAGACCGAGATCGCCCACCAGAACAGCGCCGAGCTTGCCAGTTCGATGGCGAGCCCGCCGATCTTCGCCGCCAATGGCTGCCGCTCGATCCACAGCAGCGCAAGAAAGAACAGCGCCGTGCCGACCACGACGGCCGAAATGATCATCGCGCCTGGAGACATGGTCGGCGACTGGAAATGCGCGCGCATCGACCAGGCATATTGGCCGAGCGTCGCGATGCTGCTGATCGAGACGAGAAGGTCGAGTGTGGATTCCATCATCAGGCTCCGGGGGTTAGCTGTGGTGGATTCGTTCATCATACCCGGCGCAAGCCGAGAAATCATTTCTTAACCACCGTTCTAAACAACATGGTGACCTCGGCATGCGATGTTGACCTGGAGACAATCCCAAGGTCCAAACCAGATATGGCCGTTTCCCACCGCACGATCCGCACGCCGCAAGCGGATTTGCGCCTCAGCCAGTCGTCGGGACCCGGCATCCCGCTTGTCCTGATCCACGGCTCAGGCAGTTCGCGCGCCGTATTCGCCCGCCAGTTCGACAGCCCGTTGGCCGCTGCCCATCGGTTGATTGCTTTCGACCTGCCCGGCCATGGCGAATCGTCGGACGCCCGCGATCCGGCGACGGACTACACAATCGCCGGCCTTGCCCAATCGGCGGCCCAGCTCCTCGATGCCTTGGGCATCGGCCGCGCCGTCGTCTTCGGCTGGTCGCTTGGCGGGCACGTGGCAATCGAACTCGCGAGTTTTCACCGCGCCGTCGGCGGGCTGATGCTGACCGGCGCGCCGCCGGTATCGAAGGGTCCTTTCGGCATGCTGCGCGGCTTCCACGCGCATTGGGACATGCTGCTGGCGTCCAAAAAGACGTATTCCGAACGCGATGCCGAGCGCTTCGAGACGCTGTGTTTCGGCGACACCGCCGATCCGTCCTTTCGCCAAGCCATCCTGCGCACCGACGGCCGGCTGCGCGCCGCGGTGACGCGCGGCATGCTCACCGGCAAGGGTGCCGACCAGAGACAGGTGGTCGAGCAAGCCGCGTTTCCGGTCGCTATCGTCAATGGCGAGAACGATCCGTTCGTCCGGCTCGGCTATTTTGAGACGCTCGCCTACGGCTCGCTGTGGGGGCATTGCCACATCGTCTCCGGCGCCGGGCATGCGCCTTTCTGGGAGCGCGCGGACCTGTTCAATCCGTTGCTCGCGCGCTTTGCCGAGACGGTGGCGGTGCAGCGCGTGGACGCACCCCCGCTGGCGTCGCGCCTGACCGGCACCGGCTGAACCGGCCCCAACTTCAAATCCCTTCAACTTCAAATCCCTTGCCCTCCCGGCCTGCCCGTGGGACGATGCCCTTTGGGTAGGTGGCAAATTGAAAAAAGCCTCGCCCGCGACGGCCGACAGGCCGGCCGCCGCTCACAGGGAAACGCCTGAGTGGAGGTCAGCCATGGGTACTCGCGCCGGAGGACGACGCACGGGACCGAAATGCATTGCCATAGTCGGTCCCTTCGCAAGCGGTAAGACGACACTTCTCGAAGCCATACTCGCCCGTACAGGCGCCATTCCCCGCCAGAATCCCGTTTCGTCCGGAAATACCGTTTCCGATCATTCGCCCGAGGCGCGCGCTCACGGCATGAGCGTCGAGGCGACCTTCGCCACCACCGATTTCATGGGCGAGCCGTTCACCTTCGTCGATTGTCCCGGCTCGATCGAATTCTCCTTCGAAGCCGAGCCGGTGCTGGCCGCCTGCGACGTCGCCGTGGTCGTTGCCGAGGCCGACGAGAAGAAGATCCCTGCCCTGCAGCTGATCATGCGCAAGCTCGACGAGCTCGGCGTGCCGCGCATGCTGTTCCTGAACAAGGTCGACAAGGCGATAGCAGGTGTGCGCGACACGCTGAAGATGCTGCAGCCGGCAAGCTCGGTGCCATTGCTGCTGCGCCAGATCCCGCTGCGCAAGGACGGCGTCGTCATCGGCTCGATCGACCTCGCTCTGGAGCGTGCCTACATCTACCGCGAATATGCCGAGAGCGAGGTCGCCCAGATCCCGAGCGACGACAAGGCGCGCGAGCTCGAGGCGCGCTTTTCCATGCTGGAGACGCTCGCCGACCATGACGACCGCCTGATGGAGCAATTGCTGGACGAGATCGAACCGCCGAAGGACGCGATCTTCGACGACCTCGCCGCAGATCTGCGCGACGGCACGGTGACGCCGGTGCTGATCGGCACCGCCGAGAAAGGCAATGGCGTGCTGCGCCTGCTGAAGGCGATCCGCCACGACGCACCGGACATCGCGGCGACGCGCCAGCGTCTCGGCGCGCCCGATGGCAATGCCACCGTGGTCCAGGTGGTGAAGACCATCCACACCGCGCATGGCGGCAAGCTGTCGGTCTCGCGCATCCTGTCCGGCCAGGTCGCCGACGCCGCCGAGTTGTTCCTTCCCAACGGCGAGACGGCAAAGGTCTCCGGCATCTACAAGATGCTCGGCAAGGACCAGGTCAAGCTGACTTTGGCCAAGGCCGGCGACACTGTGGCGCTCGGCAAGCTGGACGCCGTCAGGACCGGCCAGACACTGAGCTCGACCAAGGGCGGCATCAAGCCGCTGGTCACGCTGGCGCCGCCGCAACCGGTCTTCGCCTTCGCGCTGCGGCCGAAAGAGCGTAAGGACGAGGTCAAGATGTCGGCGGCCATCCAGCGCCTGGCCGAGGAAGATCCCTCGCTCAACCTGCATCACAACCAGGATTCCGCCGAAACCGTGCTGTCCGGTCATGGCGAGATGCATCTGCGCGTCGTGCGCGAGCGGCTGGAAGGCAAGAACCAGATCCCGGTCGAAGGCCATGTGCCGGCCGTGCCCTATCGCGAGACGATCCGCAAAGCGACGCAGCAGCGCGGCCGCCACAAGAAACAGTCGGGCGGCCACGGCCAGTTCGGCGATGTGGTGCTCGAGATCAAACCGCTGCCGCGCGGTTCAGGCTTCCAGTTCACCGATACGATCACCGGCGGCGTCGTGCCGAAGACCTACATCCAGTCGGTCGAGACCGGCGTGCGCGATTACCTGAAATCGGGCCCGCTCGGCTTTCCGGTCGTCGATGTTGCCGTCAACCTTTCCGACGGCTCCTACCATGCGGTCGATTCCTCCGACATGGCCTTCCAGATGGCGGCGAAGCTGGCGATGAAGGAAGGCATGGCCGCGTGCTCGCCGGTGCTGCTGGAGCCGGTGATGAAGGTCGAGATCGTCACGCCGTCGGATGCGACGTCGAAGATCATCGCTCTGATCCCGCAGCGGCGCGGCCAGATCCTCGGCTACGACGCGCGGCCCGACTGGCCGGGATGGGACGTGGTCGAGGCGACCATGCCGCAGGCTGAGATCGGCGACCTCATCATCGAGCTGCGCTCGGCCACTGCGGGTGTCGCCAGCTACCGGGCCGTCTTCGACCACATGGCCGAACTCACCGGCCGGTTGGCCGACGAAGCGCTGAACGCCAACGGCAAGGCCGCCTGAGCTGCCCTTGCGGCCCAACAGGAAACGGCGCCCGGATGCCCCGGGCGCCGTTTCTTGCGGACCGTCTTCGTGGGAGGCGAAACGGCAGGTCCGCCGCATGCTTGCCGCCGGTGTTTTGGCGGAGGAAGGTTCGGACGCGGTAGCTGCCTGAGCCCGGGTCGTCCGAGTGATGCCCCCATCCCCCGGACGAGCCACACCGCGTCCTATGCTCTGCTTAATCGATTTGGCGCGCCCGCGGCATGTTACCCGAGGTTACATGTCACTGTTACGCGACCGTTCCGGCCGATTTTCTGGCGATGTGTTGGTTTCGGGCAACAAAAAAGCCGGATCAATGAAGACCCGGCTGAGTTTGATTGGAAGTGCCTGTTAAGGCTAACCTCCAGAGGGGAACACTCGAGAGCGCTAATGGGAGGAGAACGCGCTCAGGAGATGATCCATATATGTGCTCTTCATGCCCAAGAAACAAGCATCTATTTTGCAACACTCACATGCAAAAAGGCGCCGGCTGTGGTCTAATCCGTCCCGAAGCGCAATAGGACCAGTTGAATCGCTGAAATACAGCCTGCGGCAAGGCAAAAATCGATCCGCGGCCGCGAATCAGCAGCGATTCCTGCTCGGAAAGTCGAAAAACGCAGGATGACGTGGAATCGTGCAGCACGCGTTTGTTTTTTCGGCAGGCAGACCTTGCTGGTGCATGCCGCCCAAAAGCCCGCCATCGAGCTTGACCTGAGGTGCGGCGGCTTGGGTTACGTGCCGGACAAGACCTGAAGCGCGTTGCAGGAGACCGTTCAAGGCCGCGCCCGTAAGGAGAGCTATATGCGAGCCACTTCGGCGATCGCCGGCAGCGTCATCTTTCTTGCTGTAGCGCCCGGCGTGGTCGCCGGACTGTTGCCTTGGCTGCTGACCGATCGCTATCGCCTGCCCTGGTCGAGACTGCCCGGTTTCGTTCCTGTGGGCTGGCTGCTGGTTGTCGCCGGCACAGCCATACTGCTGCACGCCTTTGCCCGGTTTGCCCTGGAGGGTCGGGGTACGCCCGCCCCGGTCGCGCCGACCGAGAGGCTGGTCGTCGGCGGCATCTACCGCCATGTCCGCAATCCGATGTACGTCGCCGTGCTGTCGATCGTCCTCGGCCAGGCACTGCTGTTTTCGAGCTGGACGGTCGCCGCCTATCTAGTCATCGCCGCGGCCGCCATGATCTCCTTCGTGAGACTATACGAGGAACCGACGCTTGCCCGCCGCTACGGTGACGAATACGAGGCCTACCGCCGTGCCGTACCAGGCTGGCTGCCCCGCCTGACACCTTGGCGCGGCTGACGCAGGCTCCAACGCTGCGTCACCACGGCAGCGGGCCGTCCTCGTTCGAGAACGTGCCCGTCGGACCGTTCGCGTCGAGAAGCGCGAGGCGCACGGGCTCCCGCGCGGCCTGTTCGACTGTGCGCGGACCTTCGAAGTTGTTGAGCTCCGTCGCGGTGTAGCCCGGGCACGCAGCGTTGACCTTGATGCCGGTCTCCTCGAGCTCGATGGCGAAGGCGAGCGTCATCGCGTTGACGGCCGTCTTCGACGGGTTGTAGACGGCGCCAAACGACGTGCGGTACGGAAAGGCCGGATCCGCGTTCAATGTCAGCGAGCCGGCGCCGCTCGATACGTTGACGATACGCGCCGCCGGCGCCTCACGAAGGAGCCGCAGCATCGCTTGCGTGACGGCGACGATGCCAAACACGTTCGTCTCGAATACGGCGCGTACGTCGTCGAGGGAGGCAATGCTCGGGCGGCCCGAATTGATGATCTCCTCGAGCGGCCTGCCCGGCTTTCCCGCATGGGAGATGCCGGCATTGTTCACCAGCACGTCGAGGCGGCCGAGTTCGATGCGGATGCGCTCTGCCGCGGCGGCGATCGACGCCTGATCGGTGACGTCGAGCTGCAGGGCGTGGGCATCCTCTCCGATGCTATTTGCGGCTGCCTCGGCATGCTCGAGCCTGCGCGATCCTACGAGCACGGTAAGGCCGTTCGCCGCGAGGTCCTTGGCGATCTGAAGACCGATGCCCTTGTTGGCCCCGGTGACCAGGGCGACGGGTTTGTCCTGCATGGTAATCTCCTTTTGTGCACCGATGTGTGGCCAACACCGCTTTGCCGTGCTAGATACAAGTCAAACGGAACCACGTTCCACATATATCCGGAACAAGGTTCCGTTTGCAAGAGGTAATTTGATGGGCGAAAAAACGCCGAACGGCAAAACGGATCAAGGCGATGGTCTGGCATCCCGCGACCGCGCGGATCGCCAGGTGCGCGCCGACGCACGGCGCAACATCGACGCGTTGCTCCGGGCGGCCATGGCGGTGTTCGCGACCTCCGGCGTGGAGGCTCCGGTGCGAGAGATCGCGGAAAAGGCTGGCGTCGGCGTCGGCACCGTCTACCGCCATTTTCCACAGCGCTCGGACCTGATCGTGGCCGTCTTCCGCAACGAGGTCGACGCCTGTGCGGACGCCGCGCCGATCCTGGCCGGAAAGCATGAGCCCGGTGAAGCGCTGGCCCTGTGGATGCAGCGCTATGTGGATTTCATCACGGCAAAACGCGGCCTCGCGGCAGCCTTGTACTCAGGCAATCCGGCATTCGACACTTTGCCTGCCTATTTCAACCAACGGCTCCGGCCCGCGCTTCAAACATTGCTGGAGGCGGCGGCGGCGGGCGGCGAGGTGCGCGCCGATATCGAGCCGGGCGACCTGTTGGGGGCGGCCGCCAGCCTTGCCATGCCGGCACATGGCGGCGGCCCTGCCCAGGCGCGGCGCATGGTTGCCCTGCTGGTCGACGGTTTGCGCTACGGCGCCAGCACGCTGGCGGATACGCGTTCCTAAAGCGCGTTGCGTTCGACCGACCTCATGCGACGCGCTTTAGGTTCTTGTTTGATGCATGTCCTTATCGCAAAACCGCTGCGCACTTTTGCGCGACATGCATTAAATCAGAACGACCAGCTGCGCGCCTTGGCGATGATGAAATCGCGGAAGACATGCAGCTTCGCCTGGTTCTTCATCGCGTCGGGATAGGCGAAATAGGTATCGAAGGACGGCACTTCGGTCTCGGGCAGCAACTGCACCAGTCCGGAATCCTTGCTGACCACGTAATCCGGCAGCATGGCGATGCCGGCGCCGCCCTGCACCGCCCGCTTGATCGACAATATGTCGTTGATCTGCAGCGTCGGCACCCTTTGCCCACCTTCGAAATCGCCGACCGTCTCCAGCCAGTTCAGTTCCGACAGATGCGCCGGCACCGGCACGCCGAAGGTGACGATGCGATGGGTTTTCAGCTCGGCGATCGAATTCGGCTTGCCGTATTTGTTTACATAGGATGGCGCCGCGTAGAGATGGAAATGCACGGTGAACAGGCGGCGCTGGATGAGGTCCGGCTGCTGCGGCTGGCGCAGCCGGATGGCGCAGTCGGCCTGGCGCATCGTGAGATCTAGCTCCTCATTGGCCAGGATGAGCTGCAGGCTGACCTCGGGATAGAGCTCGATGAATTCCTGCACGCGCTCGGTCAGCCAGCCGGCGCCGAGGCCGACCGTGGTCGTCACCCTGAGCACGCCGGAGGGCCGGTCCTTGGTTTCGGTCAGTCGCGACTTGATGGTTTCGAGCTTCATCAGCACGTCGTGCGCCGTGCGGAACAGCATCTCGCCCTGCTCGGTCAGCACCAGGCCGCGGGCATGGCGATTGAACAGCGGCACGCCGACGTCATGCTCGAGCGCGCTGACCTGCCGCGAGATCGCCGATTGCGACAAATGCAGTGTTTCCGCGGCATGGGTGAACGACCCCGCTTCCGCCGCGGCGTGAAACACGCGTAGCTTGTCCCAATCCAACGCCATGATTTCCCCTCGTCCTGTTTTCTGGCGTCCGCCTGTTTTCGGCGTCTGAATGAAAAATCAGGCTTTTGCGCGGCTTTTCTCAGCTGCTTATCGAACAATCACTCCGCCGCTTCGCGGTGAACCTCGATCCCCGCCAGATATTTTTCCGCCTCGAGCGCGGCCATGCAGCCGAGACCGGCCGCCGTCACCGCCTGGCGGTAGATGTCGTCGGTCACGTCGCCGGCGGCGAACACACCCGGCATATCGGTGCGGGTCGAATCCGGCGCCGTCCACAGATAGCCGTTCGGCTTCTGCTTCAGCTTGCCGGCAAACAGCTCGACCGCCGGCGCGTGGCCGATCGCCACGAACACGCCGTCGACCACCAGATGCATCTCCTGCCCGGTCACCACGTTGCGCAGCTTCAGCCCTTCGACCGACGGCGGCAGCGGCGCCTTGCCGGGCCTGCCGGTGATCTCGTCGACCACCGTGTCCCAGATGATGCGGACATTGTCTTTCCGCAGCAGCCGCTCGCGCAGGATGCGCTCGGCGCGGAAATCGCTGCGCCTGTGGATGACGGTGACGCTCTTGGCCAGGTTGGAGAGATAGAGCGCTTCCTCCACCGCCGAATTGCCGCCGCCGATCACCGCGACGTCCTTGCCGCGGTAGAAGAAGCCGTCGCAGGTGGCGCAGGCCGAAACGCCAAATCCCATGAAGGTCCGTTCGCTCGGGATGCCCAGCCATTTGGCCTGCGCGCCGGTGGCGATGATCAGCGCGTCGGCGGTATAGATCGTGCCGGAATCGCCCTTGGCGCGGAACGGCCGCACGTTGAGGTCGACCTCGGTGATGATGTCGTTGACGATGTCGGTGCCGACATGCTCGGCCTGCCTGAGCATCTCGCTCATCAGCCATGGACCCTGGATCGGTTCGGCGAAGCCGGGATAGTTTTCGACATCGGTGGTGATCATCAGTTGCCCGCCCTGCTGCAGGCCGGCGACCAGCATCGGCTTGAGCATGGCGCGGGCGGCATAGATCGCCGCCGTATAGCCGGCAGGGCCGGAGCCGATGATGAGAACAGGCGCGTGCTTGGTGATCATGAAAAGCCTCTGCGGGGAGCAGCCATGGATTGTGGCATGAACTCTCGTCGATTGTTGCGCGTAATGTAAGTGTTGCCTGCGACGCCAGCAAGGCAAGTTGCCGTTCGTCCCCGGAAAGCTTCGGCGCCGGCGACGGCGACAAGCAACCCGCAGCAAGATGATGCGAAAATCCTCGATCCAGCGGATGGAATAGACAGCAAAGTCGTTTAATTACAAAGTCGCGAAAGATTCTTTCGCGTCACCACGGAAGCCACCATGCCGATCAAGGCCGATCTCGATGCCATCGACTGGAAGATCCTGCGCGAGCTTCAGCAGGACGGACGCATGACCAATGTCGAACTGTCGAGCCGCGTCGGCATTTCGGCGCCGCCGTGCCTGCGCCGCGTCAGGCGGCTGGAAGAGGCCGGCATCATCCGCGGCTACCGCGCTTTGCTCAACGCTCCGGCGCTCGGCCTCGACGTCGTCGCCTTCTGTCTGATCGGCCTGCATCACCAGGCCGACGCCGAACTCAAGACCTTCGCCGAGCGCACCCGCGGCTGGCCGATCGTGCGCGACGCCTGGATGGTGTCGGGTGAGTCCGATTTCCTGCTACATTGCGTGGCGAGCGATCTCGGCACCTTCCAGACCTTCGTCATCGAGGAACTGGCCTCGGCCCCCAATGTCGATACGGTGCGAACCGCGCTGACCATCCGCCGGGTCAAAGACGAAGGGCTGGTGGCGTTTTCGGCTTAAGAGAGCAGGCAAAGCGGCTGCGAAACAAAAACCCGGAGACAAAAAACCCGCCTCGGCGGGCGGGATCGTCGGTGGAAATCATCACCATACCCAAATTAGTAGCATAGCTGCCGGCACAAAGCAAGAACATAATTGCCTTCAGCGTTGAAGATTGGCTTCATTCCAGCTTGGGTTCCTCGCCCCACGAAAGTGGGGAGAGATGGCTCGGCGAAGCCGAGACGGAGAGGGGAACCGCGCTCTACGAAGCCCCCTCTCCGGCCGCTTCGCGGCCACCTCTCCCCCGCTTCGCGGAGGGCGAGGAACCCAGGTCCTGAGAGTTCGAGGATCACCCCACCTCGCAGAGGCGCGTTTCGACCATTTCGCACAAATGGTGGTAGAGGCACAAATGCCCCTGCTGGATGATCGGCGTCGAGGTCGAGGGTACGTTGAGCAGGATGTCGGAGAGCGGCTTCAGCTTGCCGCCGGTGTCGCCGGTCAGGCTGACCACCGTCATGCCCATCATGCGCGCCTGTTGGGCGGCGGCGAGGATGCTTGGCGAATTGCCGCTGGTCGAGATGGCGAGCAGCACGGCGCCCGCCGAACCATGCGCCTCGACCTGGCGCGCAAACACCGTGTCGAAGCCGTAATCATTGCCCCAGGCGGTCAGCACCGCCGCGTTGGCCGGCAGCGCGATGACGTTGTAGGCCTTGCGCTCCCTGAGGAAGCGGCCGACCAGCTCGCCGGCGATATGGATGGCGTCGCTGGCCGAACCGCCATTGCCTGCTATCAGCAGCGCCTTGCCCTGCGAAAGCGCGGCGACGACGGCGCTGACCGCCCGCTCCATCTCGCTGGTCAGGTCGCGCTCGACCATCGCCGAAATCGCGGCCGCCGAGCGGGCCAGGTAATCGTTCAGTTCGGACATGAAACCCTCAGTTCCCGGCGCGCAACCTGCCGATAGTGCCGGTCGTGCTCTTGCCGGCGACGAGGTCGACCAGCACGACGCGCCCGCCGGCCTTCTGCACGACATCGGCGCCAACCACCTGATCGACCGTATAGTCGGCACCCTTGACCAGTATGTCGGGGCTCAGCGCCTCGATCAGCGAAAGCGGCGTATCCTCCTCGAAGATGACGACGGCGTCGACCGAGGCAAGTGCTGCCAGCACGCAGGCCCGGTCATGCTGGTCGTTGACCGGGCGCCCCGGCCCTTTCAGCCGGCGCACCGAGGCATCGCTGTTGAGGCCGAGCACCAGCCGATCGCACTGGCTGCGGGCCGCATGCAACAGGCTGACATGGCCGGCATGCAGGATATCGAAACAGCCATTGGTGAAGCCGACGCTCAAGCCCTCGTCTTTCCAGCCCGCCACCAGCCGCGCGGCGGCGGCGGCATCGAGGATCGCATCCAAGTGGGCGACCGGACCATGCGAGCGAAACAGCGCACCGGTGAGTTCCTCGATCGTCAGCCGCGCCGTGCCGCGCTTGCCGACGACAACGCCGCCGGCGGCGTTGGCGATCGATCCGGCCATGACGCGGTCGGCGCCTGCTGCAAGTCCCAGTGCAAACGTCGCGATCACCGTGTCGCCGGCGCCCGAAACGTCGAACACTTCGCGCGCCTGCGTGGCGATATGGCGGGCGTCGTCCGCACCGATGACGCTCATGCCCTTTTCGCTGCGCGTCGCGACGACGAAATCGAAACCGTGCGCCGAAATCAGCTGGCGCGCCGCCGCCTCGATTTCGTCGTCGGCAAACACTGCGCGGCCGACCGCCTCGCCGAGTTCCTTGCGGTTGGGCGTGATTGCCGTCGCGCCGGCATAACGCGCATAGTCGCGGCCCTTCGGGTCGACCAGCACCGGCTTGCCCGCTTCCCGACAGATCGAGATCAGCTCGCCGGCGGCGCCGTCGAGCAGCACGCCCTTGCCATAGTCGGACAGGATGACGATGTCGGCGCGCGCCAGCGCTTCGCGAAAATGCCCGACCAATGTCGCGCGCTCGGCATCGCCCAGCGGCTTGATTTCCTCTTCGTCGAAACGCAGCACCTGCTGGTTGAGCGCGCTGAATCGGCTTTTGGACGACGTCATGCGATCGGCATCCTGCGCCAGCCCGCCGGTGTCGACGCCAAATTCGCCGAGCATGCGCATGAGGTTCTTGCCGGCCTTGTCAGCGCCGATCACCGAGACCGGTATGACGGCAGCGCCGAGCGAAACGATGTTGGCGACGACATTACCGGCGCCGCCCATCGCCAGCGTTTCGCCGCGCCCGTGCAGCACGGGGATCGGCGCCTCCGGCGAAATGCGCTCGATCACGCCGTTGACGAAACGGTCGAGGATGAAATCGCCGACCACCAGCACGGTGGCGCCGCCGAAGCGCGAGATGGCGCGGTGAAGAGGTTCGGGAGAGGGCAGCTTGATCATGTCAACGCGCGGGAGGGCCGATTTTCAGTGACGGGAAATTCGATTGGCAGGGCCGGCCGTTCATGGCGATGCCGATATACCGCAATTTCAGCCGACGCAACGGCGGGCCTTCGACCGATCGCGGCGGCGAGACAATGCGTCAGCTTTTCTGCAACGCGACATGCACGCCCAGTCCGACAAGCACCGCACCGCCGGCGCGCCGCATCAGGCGCTGCGCCCGGCTCGACTGCCGCAGCCTGGCGATCACCGCGCCGGCCAGCACCACGCAAACAATGTCGGCCGACGAGAACATCAAATTGACGATTGTTCCAAGCACGACGAACTGCAGCCAGACCGGAAACGCTGCCGAGGCATCGATGAATTGCGGCAGGAACGCCATGAAGAAAATCGCCGTTTTTGGGTTGAGCACCTCGACGGCAATGCTCTCGAAAAAGGCGCGGCGGGCGGATTTCGGCTGAATTCCCGGCAAGACAACGTCGCCTTGCGCCTTGGCGCGAAACAGCGAAACACCGAGCCAGATCAGATACAGCGCACCGACCAGCTTGACGGCCATGTAAAGCACCGGCACGGAATGGAAAAGCACCGACAGGCCGACAGCGGCGGCGAAGACGTGTGCGTAGCCGCCAAGATGGATGCCGAGCGCCGCCATCAGCCCGGACCAGCGGCCGCGCGCCATGGTTTGCGCGGCGGCATAGAGCATAGCCGGGCCGGGGATATAGGCGAAGATCGCCGTGGTGGCGAAAAAGGCGACAAGCAGTTCGGTTGACGGCATTACCTTGCTCCTGTCGCCGGTCGGCCGGCAGGCCGACTGAAACGTGACGTTTGCGGCGCCACTATGGCGCTCATCCGGCCGCCCCGCCACCTGCTTTGTCGACAGCCCGGCCCGCCTCCCCTATAAGGCCAGAATCCCACAAGGGCTACAACCGGCACAAGGTACCAGAGGCTTTCATGATCATCGTCACGGGCGGCGCCGGCATGATCGGTTCCAACATCGTCGCCGCGCTCAACGCCGACGGTTTCAGCGACATCCTCGTTGTCGACGACCTCACCGACGGCCACAAGATCGCCAACCTCGCCGATCTCGAGATCGCCGACTATCTCGACAAGGACGATTTTCTGGCGCGGATGGAGGCCGGGGACCTCGGCCGCATCGAGGCCGTCTTCCACCAGGGCGCCTGCTCGACCACCACCGAATGGAACGGCAAGTTCATGATGGAGGTCAACTACGCCTATTCGAAGCGCCTGCTGCACGCCTGCCTGGCCCTGCGCTTGCCCTTCCTCTATGCCTCGTCCGCTTCGGTCTATGGCAGCGGCGCCGAGTTCCGCGAGGAGCCGCAATGCGAACGGCCGCTGAACGTCTATGCCTATTCGAAAAAACTGTTCGACGACTATGTCCGCCGCACCGTTTTCGATACCGATCACTCGCCGGTGGCGGGCCTGCGTTATTTCAACGTCTATGGACCGCGCGAGGCGCATAAGGGCGCCATGGCCTCGGTCGCCTTCCATCTGTTCAATCAGGTCGAGCAAGGCCAGAACCCCAAGCTGTTCGGCGCCTATGGTGGTTTCGGGCCCGGCGAACAGAGCCGCGACCTCATCCATGTCGGCGATGTCGCCGACGTCAATCTGTGGCTGTGGAAACGCGGCTCGAGCGGCATCTTCAACTGCGGCACAGGCAAGGCCCAGCCGTTCCGCGCCATTGCCGAAACGGTGATCGATACGCTCGGCAAGGGCCAGATCGAATTCATCGAGTTTCCCGACCACCTCAAGGGCAGCTACCAGAGCTTTACGCAAGCTGATATGTCCCGCCTGCGCGCAGCCGGTTACAATGGCCAGTTCCGCACAGTGGAAACCGGCGTCAGAGACTATGTCGAATGGCTGAAAGCCCAACGATCCTCGTGATCGGCCCACGCTGGGTGGGCGACATGGTGATGGCGCAGTGCCTGTTCCAGGCGCTGAGGGAGCTTCATCCGGATGCCGCCATCGACGTGCTGGCGCCGGCCTGGGCAGCACCGCTGGTCAAGCGCATGCCCGAAATCCGCCAGCAGATCGACCTGCCGCTGCAATCCGGCGCGTTCGAATTCCGCATCCGAAGGCGCTTCGGCCGCCTGCTGCGCGGCCGCTACGACATGGCCTTTGTCCTGCCGGGAAGCTGGAAATCGGCGCTGATCCCGTTCTTTGCCGGCATTCCGCGCCGTGTCGGCCATCTCAAGGAAATGCGTTACGGGCTGCTGACCGACATCGTGCCGTTGCCCGATCGCCTGAAACGGCGCACCGCGCAGGCCTATTTCAGCCTTGCCCGGGGTGGCGCCTTCCGGGCGCCGAAGCTTGCCGTCGATCAAGCCAACCAGGCGGCATTGTTCGGCCGTTTCGGGCTGACGGCGGGGAAATTCGTGGCACTCATGCCCGGCGCCGAATTCGGTCCGGCCAAGCGCTGGCCGAGCGAACACTATGCCGGCCTCGCCCGCGAGATGATGGCGAAAGGGTTTGGCGTCGCGCTGTTCGGGTCGAAGAACGACGCTGAGGTGACGGCTGAAATCGCCGCGCTGGCTACGGGCGCCGTCGATCTTGCCGGCCAGACGCAGCTCGAGGATGCCATCGACCTGATAGCCGCGGCGAGGCTTGCCGTCTCCAACGACAGCGGGCTGATGCATGTCGCCGCCGCCGTCGGCACGCCGGTCGTCGCCGTCTACGGCTCGACCTCGCCGCAGAACACGCCGCCGCTCGCCGAGCGCCGCGAACTGGTCTGGCTCGGCCTGTCCTGCTCGCCCTGCCACAAAAAAATCTGCCCGCTCGGTCATCTCAACTGCCTGAAGACGCTGGAGGTCGAACGCGTCGTGGCGGCGGCGGAGCGGCTGCTGGAAATGCCGGCCGCCGCATGAAAGTGCTGATCGTCAAGACATCGTCCATGGGCGATGTCATCCACACCTTCCCGGCGATCGAGGACGCGCGCCGCGCTCGGCCGGATATCTCCTTCGACTGGTGTGTCGAAGAGGCATTTGCCGGCATCGTGGCGCTGCATCCAGCCATCCAGACCATCCACAGCGTGGCGATCCGGCGCTGGCGCAGGAAGCTGCTCGAGCCCGGCACATGGCGGGAAGTGGTCGGCTTGCGCCGCGCCTTGCGCGATTGCCGCTACGACCTCGTTCTCGATGCGCAAGGCTTGCTGAAATCGGCGCTGGTGGCGCGGCTGGCGGCAGCCCCGATCGCCGGCTTCGATCGGTCGAGCGCCCGCGAGCCGTCGGCGATCTTGTTCTACGACCACCGGTATCCCGTGCCGCGCGGCCTGCATGCCATCGAGCGCACGAGACGGCTGTTCGGGCTGGCGCTCGGCTACGAGCCGGATTTTTCCCGGCTTGACTCGGGCATCGCGCCGCCGGCCGGAAGATCCATTCTTGTCGGTGAAAAGACCGCCTTCCTGCTGCATGGCACCAGCCGCGAGGACAAGAAATGGCCGGTCGCGGACTGGATCGAAACCGCCCGTCTGCTGGTGGACAAGGGGATGACGCCGGTCACCACCTGGTCGAACGATCGGGAACAGGCGGCTGCCGAAGCGATCGCCGGCGCCGTTTCGCAAACCGTGGTGGTCGCCAGGTCGCCGCTAGCCGAGATCGCCGCTGTCATCGGCGGCTCGACGCTGGTCATCGGCGCCGACACCGGCCTGACCCATCTCGCCAGCGCTTTCGGCCTGCCGACGGTGGCGATATTCCTCGCTACCGAGCCCGGCCTGACCGGCCCGCGCGGACCATTCTCATCGACGCTGCTGGCCAGGCCCGGTCACAGTGTCACGCCGCCGGAGGTGATGGCGGAAGCCGAGAGGCTTGTGGAGCGCCAGACGCTTGGTCAGGCCGGTGACCGCTGATTTGCTCAATCAATTCAATCGGAAAGGTCAGCGCTGCCCCTTCCCTTCTCCCCTTGTGGGAGAAGGTGGATCGGCGCGAAGCGCCGAGACGGATGAGGGGTGTTGGACGGAGTGCGGAGGGAGCCAAGCTGGAACACCCCTCATCCGACCTCGCTTCGCGAGGCCACCTTCTCCCACAGGGGGAGAAGGCAGAGCAGCGCCAATCCCCTAGATAAATTGCACCTGGACGATCTCGTAGCCCCTGGCGCCGCCCGGTGCGTTGACCTCGATGGCGTCGCCGACTTCCTTGCCAATCAGGGCGCGCGCGATCGGCGAGGAGATCGAGATGCGGCCGGATTTCACGTCCGCTTCCTGGTCGCCGACGATCTGGTAGGTCTTTTTCTCCTCGGTATCCTCGTCGACCAGCACCACGGTGGCGCCGAATTTGACCTTGTCGCCGCTGAGCTTGGTGACATCGATCACCTCGGCCCGCGCGATCAGGTCCTCGAGCTCGTTGACCCGGCCCTCATTGAGGCTCTGTGCCTCTTTTGCCGCGTGATATTCGGCATTTTCGGAGAGGTCGCCATGCGAGCGCGCTTCGGAAATCGCCTCGATGATACGCGGCCGCTCCTGTTGCTGGCGCCAGCGCAGTTCTTCCTTCAATGACGCGAACCCCTCGCCTGTCATCGGGACCTTGTTCATAATGCCTGACCTTTCCTGCCGCCGCCCCCGCAATCGGGAGCGACCTTGTCGATGGTACAAAAAGAAAACGGTCCGGCAGCCTCGCTAACGGAACCGTCTCACCACAATCTTGCAAGATATAGCAATCTTCGCGGGTTTTTCACGTCCAAAAAGTCGGTTTTTGAAAAATCATCCACCGATTGCGCGGCTGACCTAACGTCAAGGAGCGCATCACGTGTACCGTGATGCCAAATTCCAGTTCGGAGCAGCATGTGAGCACAGCAAAAAACCGGCTGCGATCGCTCGCAGCCGGTTATGAGCAGCGTTCCGGAAGGCGGATCAGCTCCTCATGAAGTGATCGATCTGCTCCGACAGCATGCCGTATTCGCGAGACCCCTTGCCCGTGCGCTTCTCGATCTCGCGGAGCTGTTCCTGGGCGCCGGCAAGATCGCCGATCTGCAGGTGCGCCTCGCCGAGATATTCGCGCACCAGCGTGTAATTCGGGTCCATGCGCAGCGCTTCCTCGTAATAGCCGAGGCCGACGGTGACGCGGCCGGAATGGCGGTGCGAATAGCCGAGATAGTTGAGGATGCGCGGGTCCTGCTTGTTGGCGGCGAGGCTGAGCACGGCGATCGCCTCGTCGTAGCGTCCATCCATCGCCAGCGCGCGACCGGCATCATAGATGCTGTCGTCATCCAACATGCCTTGCTTCGGCGAGACACATTTCTTCTGCTTCTTGTCCCAGGCCTGCCCCTTCTTGCACTGGCTCTGGCCGCCGCCGCCATTGCCGCCGCCGCCGCCACCACCTCCCCCGCCTTCACCAGCCGAAAACGCCGGAGCCGCAATCAGCGGCAGGGCGGCAATGGCCATGGCGTAAATCAGCAATCGTCTGCGCATTACACTCTCCTTTGAACCTGACAATGCAACACTAACGCCGGGCCGAAGCCGTTTCGTCCCCGGAAAATGCCATCCTATCTCAAAACCGCGATCTCTCCCAGCAAGGCCATCTTATCCCGGGAAGAGAGGGCATCGGAAATCATGCTCACGATCAACGCCGCCGCGCAAGATAACGTGACGAGCGCTGCAAATCCGCTATCATCGGGCCGACCGAGCACGAAGCAGGGAGACGGCCGGTGCAGCAACGCGTTGAACGAGACTGGGAGCTTTCGATCGGTCCCGACACCGTGCGCCTGTTCATCCTGAAGGCGAAGGCGCTCAGCGCCGCCGTCAACGAAGACTATGCCGACGGCGCCGAGCACGAGGTAGAGCTCGACGGCAACGCGCACGACAACCACCATCATGACGGCCTTGCCGAGGAAAGCTCCGAAGATCTCACCGAAGAAGAATTGCGCGAGCTGATCGACGATCTCAATGTCGACGAAGCGGCCGAACTGATTGCGTTGGCCTGGGTCGGCCGCGGCGACTATGACGCGACGGAATGGACGGACGCGCTGTCCGCCGCCCGCGAGCGCGCCAACAAGCGCACGGCAAAATATCTGCTCGGCATGCCGCTGCTGGCGGACTGGCTCGAGGAAGGCCTGGAGGCGATCGGCGCGTGACGGCGCGGTTACCGATTGTGATCGCCTCGAACCTTCGTCCAAGGCAACTTCCCTGCATTCTGGCCGTTGCGAGCTGATGGCGGCGTTTGGTTTTTCCGGATTGTGCAGACTGATGCTCGCCGTTGCGGCGGCGTCGCTGCTGGCGGGACCTGCATTAGCCAAGGCGCCCGAACTACCGCAAACCGCACCGGTTCCCCAGCCCAACCGGGAAGCCACTTCGCCATCGCCAACCGAGATCCCGGTCCCCGAACCACGCCCCGCTCCGGAGGCTGAGCGGCCCAAAAACGGTCAGCCTCAAAACGATCAGCCCCAAAATGGCCAGTCCAAGACCGAGCAGCCGGAGCCACCGGCGATCGCACCGCAGCCGCCTGAAAAGCCGGCGCAGGCCGAGCCGCCGGCAAACCCATCGGTCGCGCCACCAAACCCCGCCGAGGCAGACGAGAAGGCGGAGCAAAAAATCCTTCCAGATCCTCGATCGGTCGCCATTGCCGGGAAAGAAATGCCGCCGGAGGAGTTGGCCTGCCGCAGGCGGCTGAAGTCGATGGGCGTCGATTTCGAGGAGCGCAAGCCGGAGCATGATACGGCGGTCGGTTGCTCGATCCCCTACCCGATCGTGCTGAAGACGCTCGGCAAATCCATCGCCATCGGCCCGGACCCAGAGCTCAATTGCCAGATGGCGGAAGCGGCCGCACGCTTTGCTGCTTCGGTCATCCAGCCTGCGGCAAAGGCCGAGTTCGGCATGGATATCAAATCGATCGGCCAGGCCTCCGCCTTCGTCTGCCGGCCGCGCCACGCCGGCGGCAAACTGTCGGAGCACGCCTTCGGCAACGCGCTCGACATCGCCAGCTTCACGCTTTCCGACGGCAAGGAGATCGATGTCGGGCCAACGCCGCCGGAAAAGGACGCGAAATTCCTGGCCACAGTGCGCAAGGCGGCCTGCGGGCCGTTCAAGACCGTGCTTGGTCCCGGCAGCGATGCCGATCATTCGCTGCATCTCCATTTCGATCTCGAGCCGCGCCGCAATGGCGGCACGTTTTGCCAATGACGCCGGCCGCCGGTACTGGGCGCCGCAATTTGGCCGCAGGCGTGAACGGCGCCGCTGATTTTTCCTTTACTCTTCAGGTTTAGAGTCTGTGCCATCTGGGGACAGGAACCCTTCCGATGGCCGGGCTATTTCGCGCTGCGCTTGCCGCTGCGCGGCACACAGAATGCGCGCGCATGGCCGGAAGGCTTGCCGCCCTGCTTGCCGTGGCGGCGGTCTCAGCCTGCAATACCGGCAGCGTGCTGTCGCTGCAGCCGGCCGTCGATGTCGGCAGCCAGACCGCTGCCGTCCCGCCCAATTCCGGCGCGCAATATTCCGGCGCACAAGATTCCGGGCCGCAATATTCGGGTATGCAGCGCCTCGTCCCGTCCAATCCCTTTATGACGGCCGCCTATCCGCGCCTGGACAACCCGATGTCGCCGGCCGAACAGATGCCGGCCACCGAGATCGATTGCCGCAAGGAACTGAAACGCCTCGGCGTCGTCTACACCGATGTTGCGCCGATCCATGAAGGCCAGTGCGGCATCGATTATCCTGTCAAGATGTCGGCCATCGGCAGCGTCGAGATGAAGCCGGCCGCGACGCTGACCTGCGACATGGCCGCCAGCTTTGCCGGCTGGACCAGGAACGAACTCGTGCCGTCGGCCCGCTGGCGCTATTTTTCAGGCGTCAAGACCATCCACCAGGGCTCGAGCTATTCCTGCCGCAGGATTGCCGGCGAAGGTGTTTTGTCGGAACACGGCAAGGGCAATGCGCTCGACGTGATGAGCATCGAGCTTAACAATGGCGACGACATCGACGTCCGCAAGCCCGGCCTGTTCGCCTTCCGCACGCGCGGCTTCCTCAACAATGTGCGCGCCGACGGCTGCCAGTATTTCACCACCGTGCTCGGCCCCGGCTATAACTACGACCACCGCAATCATTTCCATTTCGACATCAAGAACCGCAAGAACGGCTATCGCGCCTGCCGCTGATTGCAGCCCCTGCCCAAGACTTGCTGCGCCGGTTAAGATGGTGCGCAGACGCTTGGGTGGTGCCTCTTGAGCCAACGGAGCCTTCGACGACGTGCAACGACCTGGCTGGTGGCATGCTGTGCCGCCTATCTTTCGCTCGCCTATTTCGCCGCGCCTGAGTTCTGGACGTTACGGGACCGCAATTTTCGCAATCAGCAATTCGAGATGGTGACGCACACGCCGCAAGGCATTCCGGGCGATCCGATCAATGTCGGCCTTGTCGGCACCAAGAAGGAGGTTGTCCATGCTTTTGCCGTCGCCGGCTGGGATACGGCAGACGCCATCACGCTGAAGACCGCCATCGAGATCGGCGAAAGCGTGCTGTTCAACCGCCCCTATCCCGACGCGCCGGTCAGCCGGCTTTTGTTCGAAGGCCGCGCCCAGGACCTAGCCTTCGAAAAGCCGGTCGGCGACAGCGCCGACCGGCGCCACCACGTCCGCTTCTGGCAGACCCATGCGACCGGAGACGACGGCCGGCCGCTCTGGCTCGGCTCGGCAAGCTTCGACCGGGGCGTCGGCCTCAGCCATGACACCGGCGCGATCACCCATCATATCGGCCCCGACGTCGACGCCGAGCGCGACGGGCTGATGCACGACCTCTCCGCCGCCGGCATGCTGATCTCGACCAGCGAGATACCAGGCGTCGGCGCCACAAAGACCGGGCGCAACGGCGAAGGCGATCCCTATTTCACCGACGGCAGGGCCATCATCGGGGTCCTGCTGCAACTGCCGTAGGCGCGCAATCGGCCTTCCCGTCTGACAGCCATTTCGTCCCGACGGGCTCAGGGCACGGTGATCACGATCTTGCCGAACGGTCCTGTCTCCAGACGCTCAAATGCCTGCGGCACCTCGTCGAAGCCAAACACCTTGTCGATCACCGGCTTGATCGCGAGCGTCTCGATCGCCTGGTTCATTCGCTCGAAGGCGCGGCGGTGGCCGATCGATATGCCTTGTACGACGATCCGGTTGCGTATGAACGGCAGGACCGGAAAATTGAGTTCCATGCTGCCGAGAAGGCCGATCACCGAAAGCCGGCCGTCGGCGCCCAGCGCGTTGAGCGAGCGTCGCGCATTGTCGCCGCCGACCATTTCCAGCACGTGGCTGACGCCGGCGCCGTTTGTCAGCTCACGCGCGGCCTCGTCCCACGCCGGCCGGCTGCGATAGTTTATCCCTTGCCAGGCGCCGAGCGCCTTCGCCCGTTCGAGCTTCTCGTCGCTGCTCGAGGTGACGATGGCGCGCAGGCCGAAGGCGGCGGCAAATTGCAGCGCAAACAGCGACACGCCGCCGGTGCCCTGGATGAGAACGGTTTCGCCCGGGATCGGCTTGGCCGCCTCGACCAGCGCGAACCACGCCGTCAGCGCCGCAATCGGCAGCGTCGATGCCTCGACGTCGCTGAGCGACGGCGGCGCCGCCACGGCGGCATCCTCATGAAAAAGCACATGCTCGGACAGCATGCCGGGCAGTGACGAACCAAGCGTATGCTTGTGCAGCACCGGCGGGGCGTCGCCGTCCGGCCAGTCGGCGATCACCTGGCCGAGCACGCGCTGCCCAATGCCGAAGCGGCTGACTTCGCTGCCGATGGCGACTACTTCGCCTACCGCGTCCGATGTCGGCACGAACGGAAAGCTGAGGTCCGGTATCAGCACGCCATCGACGATCATCCTGTCCTTATAATTCAGCGATACCGCTGTGACGCGTACCAGAAGATCATGCGGCCCGGCTTGGGGCAGCTTTCCATCAGCCGGCTTCAACCTGGACAGGCCGAAACCGTTCATCTGCCAGGATCTGTTTTCGGTGCTCATTTGGTTCGCGCTCCGTGGTTGACGATTGCGCGAGACATTTACGCCGTTTCACTATGGAGAAAAGTGCTTCCATGTGGCATGTTCTGCAACAGATTAAGGAGCAAAACTCTACAATAGGGGCGCTTCATTGGAATCAGCCAATTTGCAAGGCATCGTCGCATTCGTTCACGCGGTGGAGGCCGGCAGCTTCACCGGCGCCGGCGCGCGGCTGCATGTCACCAAATCGGCGGTCGGCAAGTCGATCGCGCAGCTGGAACAGCGATTGGGCGTTCGCCTGCTCAACCGCACCACCCGTAGCCTCAGCCCGACCAGCGAGGGCCTGAGCTATTACGAAGCCTGCGTCAGGGCATTGGCCGAGATCGATGCCGCCCAGTCGCTGCTCGCTTCCCGCAAGCAGGTGCCTTCCGGCCGGCTTCGTGTCGACCTGCCTCTGGCCTTCGGCCGCCGGTGCGTCGCCCCAGTGCTGTTCGAGATTTCCAAAAGATATCCGGATCTGACGATGGAAATCTCCTTCAACGACCGGCGCGTCGACCTGATCGAGGAAGGCATCGACCTGACGGTGCGTATGGGCGACCTCGACGACAGCTTGTCGCTCGCCGCGCGCCGCATCTATGCCCAGCGTTCGGGCGTCTGCGCCGCCCCCGCCTATCTCGACGCCCATGGCAGGCCGCAATCGATCGAGGACCTGGCCAGGCACAGCCTCATCGGCTACGGCCGCGACGGCACGGTCCATCCCTGGACCGTCAGGCACGCCGACGGCCGTCTCGAAAAATTCGCGCCCAAGGCGCGGCTGGTGCTCGGTCACGGCGAACCGATGCTCGATGCGGTACTGGCCGGCTGCGGCATCGTCTATCTGCCGACATGGCTGACGGCCGACAGCATCAGGCGCGGCGAGCTCGAAATGGTTCTGTCGGACAGTCTTGTCGAAAACACCGTGGTGCATGCCATCTGGCCGGTAACACGCAATCTCGCGCCAAAGGTGCGCGTCGTCGTCGACGCCCTGATCGAGCATTTTGCCGCGCCGCCCTGGGATGTGGCAGGAGTGCCGCCTGATTGCCCGGCTCGCTAAATTTAAAAAGCGCGACCGTCCTATTTTCGAAAACAGCGCGGCAATGCTATGGACCCGGCATGCTTTATGCTGAAATTGCCATCGTGGTCGTCCTCATCTGCATTAACGGCCTTCTGTCGATGTCCGAGCTCGCCATCGTCTCGTCGCGGCCGGCGCGCCTCAAGACGATGATCGACCGCAACGTCAAGGGCGCCGGCCGGGCCCTGGCGCTCGGCGCCAATCCGGGAAAATTCCTGTCCTCGGTGCAGATCGGCATCACTTTGGTCGGCGTCTTGTCCGGTGCCTTTTCCGGCGCCACGCTCGGCGAGCGGCTGGCCACCTCCCTGGCGTCGGCCGGCATCCGCGAAAGCCTCGCCGATCCGCTCGGCGTCGGCATCGTCGTCGCCCTCATCACCTATGGCTCGCTGATCATCGGCGAACTGGTGCCCAAGCAGATCGCATTGCG
This sequence comes from Mesorhizobium sp. M0207, assembly GCF_040321995.1. Lineage (NCBI taxonomy): Bacteria > Pseudomonadati > Pseudomonadota > Alphaproteobacteria > Hyphomicrobiales > Phyllobacteriaceae > Mesorhizobium > Mesorhizobium sp. M0207. Next base: position 76,277 of record NZ_JAMYSQ010000010.1, on the reverse strand, counting down.
CGACCCCGAACGGGTAGCCGTCAGGGTCGCCCCGGCAATGACCATCCTCGCCAGCGTCTCGGCGCCGCTGGTCTTCCTGCTCGATTTTTCCGGCCGCGCCCTCCTGTGGCTGCTTGGCCAGCGCGGTCAGAGCGAGGATAAGGTTACCGACGAGGAGATCAAGATGCTGGTCGCCGAAGCCGAGCACCACGGCACCATCGAATCCGACGAACGGCGGATGATCGCCGGCGTCATGCGGCTCGGCGACCGTGCCGTGCGCGCGGTGATGACGCCGCGCACCGAGGTCGACTGGATCAATCTGCAATCCGACGAGGCGGCCATCAGGAAGCTGCTGATGGACACCCAGCATTCGCGCCTGCCGGCCGGCGACGGCGGCGTCGACGCCATGATCGGCGTCGTCCAGACCCGCGACGTGCTGGCCGCAATGCTCGGCGGCCGCGCTCTCGACCCGCGCCGGCACGTGCGCGCCGCGCCAATCGTGCATGACCAGGCCGACGCGCTGGACGTGCTTGCGACGCTGAAAGAATCCGACGTGCCGATGGCGCTGGTGCATGACGAATACGGCCATTTCGAAGGCATCGTCACCCCGGCCGACATACTGGAAGCGATTACCGGCGTCTTCCGTTCCGATCTCGATGCCGGCGAAGAGGAAAACGCCGTCAAGCGCGAGGACGGCTCATGGCTGCTCGCCGGCTACATGCAGGCCGACGAGATGGCGGAGGTCCTCGGCATCGACCTGCCTGAGAACCGCGATTACGAAACCGTCGCCGGCTATGTGCTGTCGCATTTGCACCATCTGCCGGCGACCGGCGAATGCGTCGACGCGCAAGGCTGGCGCTTCGAGGTCGTCGACCTCGACGGCCGCCGCATCGACAAGCTCATCGCCACCCGCCTGCCCGGCGGCCACCGCGAGGTCGTGCGGTAAGGATCGACGCTACTTATGGGCTATATGCTCGCGGCGACACCGCTCGCACAGTCAAAGTTGATTGGGAATACCGCCTATGGTCGACCAGCTTTTCGCCGACCCATATCTCGCTGCCGTCTACGATGCCTGGCACCCGAGATCTGCGCGCGACGACTATGATTTCTACCTGCCCCCCATTCTAACAGCAGACGCGGTGCTTGATGTCGGATGTGGAACGGGCACCCTCCTTCACGAGGCACGCCTGGCTGGACATTCAGGGCGGCTCTGCGGCATCGACCCAGCACCCGGCGTGTTGGATCGCGCACGAACGCGCGCGGATATCGAAAGGGTTCTCGGCGATCTCCTATCGACCGGCTGGACAGCCGAGTTTGATCTCATTGTGATGACGGGGCATGCATTCCAGGCCCTTGTCAGTGACGAAGACCTGAGGGATTTCATGGCGGCTGTCCGACACGCCCTTGTGCCAGGCGGATGCTTCGCGTTCGAAACGCGGAACCCTTCGGTGCGGGCGTGGGAGCACTGGACACCCGAAAATGCGGTCGTCGTTGAGCTGCCTGACGGATCGCTGGTGCAGATCACAACAGAGGTGATCATGCCGTTCGACGGACAGACGGTGACATTCACCCACAGGTTCGGCGGAAAGCATCCGAGCCTTCCGCAAGTTAGTCGCAGCACCTTGCGATTCCTCGAGACGGACGCCTTATCGAGCCTGCTGGGGAACGCGGGGCTACGGATCGAACAGCAATTCGGCGACTTTGACGGCAGCCCACTTGGCCCTTCGAGCCCAGAGATCATCACGTTCGCGGCCAGATGAAAGGAGCATCCGCTCTCCAGCCCTGCAAGCAACGACAACTCGCGGCCCCATTGCGGACGTGGAACCGTATTTTGCGGCGGCTGCGACGCAGAAATGAGACTGCCGACCGTCAGCCAGGTCAAGCTTGGCAATCGCAGGACTCAGCGATCAATCGATTGCCTCGATGCCTTGTGCCCTCAGCCGTTCGAGATGGTCCTTCATCCAGAGTGCCGCTCAGATAGACCCAGGCCGCCTGCTTTCGCACGCCGTAATTGGCGCTGTGGCCGGCTTCGATCAGGTCTCCCGGTTTAAGGTCGGCCCGGGTGCCGGGGTAGAATTGGCGCGGCTGGTCGGGGCTGTCATCGGCTCGCTACTCATCCTCGTTGTCCCAGGCATCATGGTGTCGTGGCGCGCACTATTTCATGCACGCCATCGAATCAAGTTCATGCACGCCATCGAATCAAGCCTCCGGCCGCGCGGTTATCGGCCGTCCGCGCTCAGCGCTGCCGACACCCATTCCGGCCATACCGCCCGATGCGCGCTAGCGGTCGGCTGCCGGCGCGGTTATTATCGGCGCCTGCACCGTCGCTAAGGTGGAAAATGGATCTGCAAGCCTTCAGGGATTCGATTGCAAAACCACAGCCGCCAGCCGGCTTGAGCCCTGCCCTGCAGGCGCTGTGGTGGGATGCAAAGGGCGATTGGGCTAAGGCGCACGAATGCGCGCAGCAGCGCGACGATACGGCGGGCATGCACGTGCATGCCTATCTCCACCGCAAGGAAGGCGACCAGTCGAATGCGGAATATTGGTATCGCCGCAGCAACGCGGCGCCGTCGACCTTAACGCTTGACGAGGAATGGCAAGAGTTGGCACGTACACTTTTGCAGCAAAGCTGACGCTTGCTCAGTCATCGTAAAATAGCCGGTCCTGCATTCACTCTCCGGGGTTTCAGCTGGCGCCCTGTGGCTTGTCCCTGCCGTTCCATTGCGCATTGCGCGCCTGCGCCTCTTCGGCGATCAGCTTGAACTCCCGCATCTTCGCAGCTTCGATGGCGAATGCGCGGCTTGGCAGGACGCCAGGGTCCTCCTGACTGTTCTGAAACTGAAAACGGGCCTCCAGTTCGGCCCATATTCGCTCGGGTGCCGTATCCTTGCTGGCAAGCAGCGCAACGACCAGCGCCAGAGTCTCGCGCTGGGCGTTCAGCCGCCCTTCGATCTCTTCGTTCGGCAATTCGGACATGCGGGTCGCTTCCAGTTTCTGGCTCAACGGCAAAATCGCACCCTTGTTCCGGAACTCGGGGCTGGCGCGGTCCGGCTGGGCAGCAGATGCTCGCAATCGCAATCGAGATGACCTCTCCTCCTCGATCCTGTTGACTCGGCCGATGGCACTTCTCGCGCCGCTTGCGTCCAGCCTCTTCGAATGCAGCATGCGGACAAATCTTGAGAGCCTGAAGCGAATTGTCGAGATCGCAGCAGGTGATGCTTTGTTGCAGACTGACCCGCAGCCGACGCTCGGCGGTCTGCCCCGCAACGATCAAAGCCTGTCATCGAGAACGACCATAGGCTGCTGCGAGCACCGGAACAGCTGAGAAGCCTTGGCGTTGTTGGCATCTGGGATCTCGAGCGGACGCTATGAAACCTTCTGATTTTTAAGCCGTTATCGCCGGATGCCCGAGGCTAAATTTAAGCTGAAATCGGTTGACGGCGCCCAATCGCGCGATGCCGAGAAGTCGCGCCACGAGAAACAATCGACGGTCGAAGTCGCGTCAGAGGTCGTCGGCCAGCCCGCGCCGCCGCCGGATGTCACCGAACCCGATCCTGAGCTGACACCTGAAGAGGCCGAGCGGGCGCGCAAGAGATACCTGCTTAAGCGCTTCTGGATCAGCGCGCGCGGTTACTGGAGCGGCAGCGGCGACAGGGTCGCCTGGCCGTTGACGATCGGGCTGTTGGTCCTGATCGTCGCCAATGTCGGCTTCCAGTATGGGATCAATGTCTGGAATCGCGCAATTTTCGACGCCATTGAGCAACGCAATGCCCACACCGTATATTGGCTGAGCGCCGTATTCCTGCCACTCGTGATCGGAAGCGCCAGCCTTGTGGTGGCGCAAGTCTTTTTTCGCATGAGGATACAGCGCCGCTGGCGGTCCTGGCTCACCACCGCGGTCATCGCGCGCTGGCTCGCAAGCGGCCGCTACTATCAGCTGAACCTCGTCGGCGGCGATCATAGCAACCCCGAAGCCCGCATCGCCGAGGATTTGCGGATTGCCACCGAATCGCCCGTCGATTTCATCGCCGGTGTCATCGTCGCATTTCTGTCGGCCTCGACCTTCATCGTGGTGCTGTGGACGATCGGCGGCGCCCTGACCCTGACGATTGCAGGTTCGACCGTCACCATTCCCGGCTTCCTGGTCATCACCGCGGTGCTCTATTCCGCGATCACGTCCACTTCGATGGCGGTCATTGGCCGTCATTTCGTCCACCTCTCCGAGGAAAAAAATCAGGCGGAAGCCGAGTTCCGCTACACGCTGACGCGCGTGCGGGAAAACGGCGAGAGCATCGCATTGCTCGGCGGCGAGGAGGAGGAGCGCAGCGGCATGGACAAGACATTTGCCCATGTGCTCAGGCAATGGGCGCTCCTTGCAGGCCAGCACATGCGCACGGCGCTGGTGTCTCAGGGGTCGAGCCTGTTTGCGCCTGTCGTGCCGGTCTTGCTTTGCGCTCCAAAGTTCCTCGAAGGCAGCATGACACTTGGACAGGTCATGCAGGCTGCCTCGGCCTTTGCCATCGTGCAGGGCGCGTTCGGATGGCTGGTCGACAACTATCCCCGTCTCGCCGATTGGAACGCCTGTGCTCGGCGCATCGCCTCGCTGATGATGTCGCTCGACGGGCTCGAGCGGGCGGAACAGAGCAACACGCTGGGACGCATAAAGCGCGGCGAGACCGACGGCGATGCGATGCTCAGCCTGAACAATCTCTCCGTGTCGCTCGACGACGGCACCGCCGTGGTCAAGGAAACCGAGGTCGTGATCGAACCAGGCGAGCGGGTGCTCGTCGCCGGCGAATCCGGCTCGGGCAAGAGTACGCTGGTGCGGGCCGTCGCGGGTCTGTGGCCATGGGGTAGCGGCAGCGTCAACATCCGCGCCGACAGACGGTTGTTCATGTTGCCGCAACGGCCCTACATCCCGACCGGGACGCTTCGCCGCGCTGTCGCCTATCCAGGCGCCGCCGACAACTGGACGCTGGATAAGATCAAGGCTGCCCTCGACAAGGTGGGGCTCGACTACCTCAACGACCGGATCGAGGAGGACGCGCCATGGGACCAGACCTTGTCGGGTGGCGAAAAGCAGCGCCTCGCCTTTGCGCGTCTTCTGCTGCACCGCCCCGATATCATCGTGCTGGACGAGGCAACGTCGGCACTCGATGAGAAGAGCCAGGACAAGATGATGGAGATGATTATTCGCGAATTGCCGAAGGTCACCATCATAAGCGTAGCGCACCGCGCCGAGCTGGAGGCCTTCCACAGCCGCAAGATCACATTGGAGCGGCACAAGGGCGGCGCAAAACTTGTCAGCGATATCGAACTCGTCCCGCGCAAGGACAGACGGAACTTGCTCATGCGCCTTCTGAGGCAACGGCGCGCCAACGGAAAGCCAGCGCGACCTTGAGCAAAGCGGCGCTGCCCTACGCAAAGAGTGAGGCCGCCGGTCGGACCAGGCGGACCATCGCCGGTTCGAGTCACTGCCCGTATCTGGTCCTGAAAGCACCAGCCGTGGTACCTTGATTCCGGGCAGCTGCTGCTGTCGGAACGTCGATGGCACGAGCGCATTTCCATGTCCGGTGCAACGCCGATGCAACCCGGGTTGATTTCAAAAGCCCAGATTGATTTCGAAAGCAAAGGGACCAGCAATGACAATCGCAAAGAACACGATCTGCCTTTGGTACGACAAGGACGCCGAGGCTGCGGCCCGCTTCTATTCCGAGATTTTTCCCGACAGTTCGGTGAAATCCGTCCACCGCGCTCCCAGCGACTACCCGTCCGGCAAGGCAGGCGACGTGCTGACGGTCGAGTTCACGGTCGCCGGCATCCCCTGTCTCGGCCTCAATGGCGGGCCCGCGTTTAAGCACAACGAAGCCTTCTCCTTCCAGATCGCCACCGACGATCAGCAGGAGACCGACCGCTATTGGAACGCCATCGTCGGCAATGGCGGCCAGGAAAGTGCCTGCGGCTGGTGCAAGGACAAATGGGGCATCTCCTGGCAAATCACGCCGCGCGTGCTGACCGAAGCGATGGCCGCCGGCGGCGATGAAGCAAAGCGCGCATTCGAGGCGATGATGGAGATGAAGAAAATCGACGTTGCAGCGATCGAGGCGGCGCGGCGCGGCTGACAGTTTCGGGTGGCCCGACGCGAAAAGATCAGGGCAGAGCGGCCGGAAATGCTGCCGGCCCATCATCTCCAGGCAGGCGTGCGATGGTGCTGAACTGCGCTGCGTTTTACGACGCCGAACTGCGACGGCACAACGAGGTCTTCAGGGCTGCGGTCAAGGTGGGAACGCGCGATCGCGTGCTCGATATCGGATGCGGTTCGGGACAATCCTCTCGTGATGCTGCCCGTGTCGCGGTGGAAGGCAGCGTGCTCGGCGTGGACGTATCGGCGCAGATGCTCGAGATCGCCCGGAAGTGTAGCGCGAAAGAGGGATTGCGAAACGTCGCCTTTGAGCGCGGCGATGCGCAATTGCTGGTATTTCCGCGCGACGGTTTCGATCTGTGCATTAGTCGGTTTGGAGTGATGTTCTTTGCCGACCCCGCGGCGGCGTTCGCCAATATCGCCCGGGCGATGCGACCAGGGGCACGTCTTGTGTGGATGGTATGGCAATGCCAGGACCGTAACGAATGGGCAACTGCCATTCAGCGGGCAATTGCGCCGGGGACCGCCATATCGAGGGGCGCCGCCACCCCGTTTTCGCTTGGCGACCCCGCCATCACCGCGGAAATCTTGCGTGCATCCGGTTTTGTTTCGGTCGACTTTGCCGAAGTGCATGAGCCGGTCTTCTACGGCCAGGACGTCGATGCGGCCTATGACGCTTTGCTTGGCCTGCAACTGGTCAAGGATCCGCTCGCCCGCGCGGATGTGGATGTCGACGCGGCGCTGCGGCGGTTGCGCGATCTGCTCGACACGCATTTGACCGCGGACGGTGTGCTTTTCAACTCGCGTGCCTGGATCGTCACCGCATTTCGGGCGGGCCGATGGTGACTGCGCGATATAGACGATCCTGTTCTCTCGGCCTTCCCGTCAGTCCATTTGCGGCGTGACTTCTGAGAGCAGCCAATCCCGAAAAGCCTTGACTTTGCGCTGACGGATCGCCTCTGGCGGGTAGACGAAATAGAAGCTGGAGGGGGATTTCAGGGCGTGGCCGAAGGGGCGGACGAGTCGCCCGGCGGCAAGGTCGGCCGCAACGAGCATGGTCCGGCCGAGCACCACCCCCTCGCCTTGTGCGGCCGACTCCATGGCAAAGGTGGCAGAGTCAAAGGTAATCCCGCTCTGCGGGTCCACGCCCTCGACCCCGGCGCTAGCCAGCCAGGTCGCCCAGTCGATCGGAAAGCTGTCACGGATCAGCGTGTGGTGTTTGAGGTCCTGAGGCGTGCGGAGCGGATGTGCACCCTCAAGAAGCTTTGGGCTGCACACTGGAAACACCTCCTCGCCGGTGAGGAACTCTGACGTGAGCCCCGGATAGTTTCCGTTGCCATAACGGACGGCGACATCGATGCCGTCGCCGAGGAAGTTGGTCAGCTTCCCGCTTGTCGAAACCCGCACATCGACGTCGCCATGCGCACGGTGAAAGCGATAGAGGCGCGGCACCAGCCATCTCCCCGCGAAGCCATCGGAGGTGCTGACGTTCAATGTCGAGCTCGAATAGCGGGCTGTTGCTGCAGCGGTGGCGGTGGCCAACTGGGCGAGCGCCTCGCGCACCGCCCGCGCATAGGGCTCGCCAACGGCTGTCAGACTCACCGAACGCGTACCGCGCTCGAACAGCTGCACACCGAGCTGATCCTCAAGATTCTTGATCGCCCGGCTGATCGCACCGTGGGTGACATGAAGTTCCTCTGCCGCCTTGGAGAAACTCAACAGGCGCGCCGCGGCCTCGAAACTTGGCAAAGTGGTGAGGGGAGGCAGCTTCCGGGGCATGGATCGATACCTGTACGTGTGAGTGATGCTCACAGATTGTCGCCGATAAGTCGTTTGTCGTCCAGGCCAGAAGCCGGCATGTTTGCTCTCGTAATCAGTCATTCACCGCCGCTGCAAAAGGCGAGTTTGATGTGACTGATACTCTCGCTGACGAAAGTCGCGGGGCAACTGCTGAAACCAAAACTGCCGCCACTCTGGGAGAGCACCATGAACGCCAAACGAGTTGAAGCCATCGTCGACGTCCTGACCGGCATGGCCGGCCGCATTTTCGCCTCGAGCAGCCGGCGCCGGACCGGGCGGCAGATTGCACGCTTCTCCACCCGCCGGCTCGAAGACCTCGGGTTTGCCCGCGACTGGGACGGTTCGGTCTATCGGCCGTCGGACCACCGCTAGCCTGAACGAAAGCAACAGCGGACAGGCTCTTCGCCAAAGATCGCTGTCGCAAGGAATTAATGGAGAACGGACATGGCCACCATCCACCCATTCCTCTGGTTCAACACCGACGCGGAGCAAGCCCGCGATTTCTATCTCTCGGTCTTCAAGAACAGCAAAGCGCTCCAGACCATCGAATACACCGACTGGGTGTCCGGAACCAACAAGACGGTCCCGCATGCCACCTTCGATTTCGAGCTCGAAGGACTGCACCTTACTGCGCTCAATGCCGGGCCGCAGCCGCCCTTCAACGAGCGGCTCTCGCTTTACATCGAGACCAGGGACCAGGCCGAGACCGACTACTACTATGAGGCGCTCACCGCCGGCGGCGGCAAGGCACAACCCTGCGGCTGGCTCACCGACAGATACGGCGTCTACGGCAGGTCATCCCGGAAATCCTGCCGCGGCTCAGTGCCGATCCGGATCGCGAAAAGGCCAACCGCGTCCGGCAGGCGATGTACGGGATGCGCAAGATCATCATCGCCGACCTCGAAGCCGCCTATGCCGGCAAGGCCTGACCCTCACCGCAATCGCAACGAACGGAGAACCCTCATGACATCGCTCGTGGACAGGAAAGTCATCGTCGTCGGCGGTAGTTCCGGCATCGGTCTCGGCGTCGCGGAAGCTGCTCTCAACGGCGGAGCGAAGCTCGTGATCGTCGGACGCTCGCCCGAGAAACTGCTGGCTGCCGAACGGACGCTCAATGCGGGCCGCGTGACCAGCGTGGTCGCCGACATGACCGACGAAGCGGACGTCGCTCGCCTGTTCGACGAGGTCGGTCCCTTCGATCACCTCGTATCGACCGCCGGAACACTGCCGCCCGGCGATCCGATCGGCAGTACCGACATGGAGGCTGTGCGAGGCTTCGTCGATAACAAGCTGATTGGCGCTGTCATGCTCTCCAAGCATGCTGTGCGCACCCTGAAAGCCGGCGGCTCGATGACCTTCACCTCGGGAATAAATAAGGATCGGCCGCCGGTGCCGGGAGGCTCGGTCGTCTCCGCGATTGCCGGTTCATTCAGCTACTTCGCCCGCGCCCTGGCGCTCGAACTGGCCCCGACGCGCGTCAATGTCGTGTCGCCCGGATGGGTCGATACACCGATGTGGGACATTGTTGGAGAAGCCAAATCCAGCTTCTTTGCCGACATGGCTGCCCGGTTGCCATCGAGAAAAATTCCGACCGCTGCGGACGTCGCCGCCGCCTACCTCTACCTCATGGAAAGCGACTTCACGACCGGCGAGACGATCCGCATCGATGGCGGCCATAACCTGATCTAGCCGCCATTTGCACGCCGCCTGGATGGGCTGAGCCGGCATGACTGCTAGACCGGTGCACTGCTGCCGAAGGCGACGAACGCCGGCGGGTCATGCCGGCGTCGCGCAATCGGGGTTTACATCGGCAGCCAGGTCCCTAGTTTTAGCGTTTCGCGCCGCGCACCTAAGTGTGTGGATGATCGAGGACGGGACCGTGAGCTCTGGCCGGCCCCTCGAAACTTTCAAAGGATGGCTATCATGACACAGGCCAAGAATGGCGACACCGTGCGCATCAATTACAATGGCCGCCTGGCTGACGGCACTCAGTTCGATTCTTCCGGCAACGAACCGCTGCAATTCACGTTGGGTGAAGGACAAGTGATCGCCGGTCTCGAAACCCATGTCGAGGGTATGGAGGTGGGCGCGAAAAGCACCGTCACCATTCCCGCCGACGCCGCCTATGGCCCCCACCGCCCCGAAGCGGTCATGACCGTCGACCGCGCCCGCGTACCAGACAACATCAATGTCGATATCGGCGCTCGACTGCAGGTCAGAACCCCGGAAGGGCGCCCGATGCCGGTAACAGTCGTCGGCGTGGACGACACCAGCGTCAAGCTCGACGGCAATCATCCGTTGGCCGGGCGCGATCTCGTGTTCGACGTTGAACTGGTCGAGATCGTTCAGGCGGCGTAGGGCACGGCAAAGCGCGTGACGGCCATGATTTTCGGGTGACGCATTTCGACCGGCGGTTCCGGCGGTGCGTCACCTGTTTGGAGGCAAAGACCGCGACGGCGGAAATCGTGTAGCGTGCAGCAACCCATAGAGACATTCGGCATCTGGAATGTCCAATTCAGCGTCGCGGTCTCGAGGACCTGTGGAAGGGTAGTGTCTCAGTTTGAAATTAAGACGACGGTCCATCGTAGTCAGGCGGTGGCGGCGTGCCTGGCCACCGAAGCACGACTTCCTCGCAGGAGTCTTGCATGCGCATGACGCGGACGGCGTTGCCGATCACATCGGCGGGGCGCTTCTGGCCTTTAGGTCCGGTGGGCAATTGCTGCCTCCTGAATTGGCCAGCGCTTATACGCGACGACCCAGAGAATGATTATCATTCCCAACGGGACCACAGAGAGAAGCACCCACGCCCGAGACATTCTTAGTCGCCCAAACAGCACCCACGCGGGGATTGCTGTGAGGACTGTCAACAAGGCGAATGGTAGCAACTGAATCGGATCTGACATTGGGTGCCTTCCATGCTTTCCGCTGAGCACATAGGCGGTTTCGCCTAGGCGAGCAAACCGGGATAGGCGCTTTCGCATATTTCAAATTTCAAACTGAGACACTACCTTTGGAAGACCTCGCTTGACAGCCGACTTCTCGTGACAGCAAAGTCTCGTGATGCGGGCGATTGGTTGGAATAGAATTGCGCGTGCCGGGGCAATCGTGCTGATGATTGGCACAAATGTTCCTGCGCCGGCACGTTCCGACTCGCTCCTTCTCACAAGCCCGTCCCAGCCAGCCAATGTCGGCGATGCGATGCTGGCGGCTGCCAATTATCATGATTCCGGCGACTATGACCGCGACCTTGCCGCTGTGGCGAAGCAGGCAGGCGACTGGGTCATCAAGCGCGCAATGGAGGTGCCTCGCCCCGCACTGGTGCTCGATATCGACGAGACGGCTTTGGCCAACTGGGAAGTGATCACACGTGACAATTTCGGCCGCCCGATCGGCGGCGCCTGCGACATCGCAATCGATGGTCCCTGTGGCTGGGCCGCCTGGGATCAGCTTGCGAAGGATCCGGCCATCGACGCCGTGCTGGAGGTTTTCCGGCAGGCGCGAACGGCGAAAGTCGCGGTGTTCTTCATCACCGGACGTCCGGAGGACCAGCGTCAGGCAACCGAACAGAACCTGCAGTCGGCCGGCTATGCCGGCTACGAGCACCTTTACATGGTCCAGCCTGGGGCCAAATACGGCTCCGCCGCAGATTTCAAGGCACCCATAAGGGCCGAAATCGAAAAGGCCGGCTACACGATAATTGCCAATGTCGGTGACCAGCCATCCGACCTGTTCGGCGGGCATGCCGAGAAGCTGTTCCTGCTGCCAAATCCGTTCTACCGGGTTCGCTGACGGCCTGTACGGCACAATCCCGGATCCTTGCGGAGCACCTACTAAGGTATCAAGACGACTTTGCCGGTCGCGCCGCGGTCCTCCAGCAGGCGATGTGCGTGGCTGGCCTGGTCGAGCGGGAAGCGGCCACCTTTGGTCACCACAAGCTGACCACCAGCGGCCAGATCGAAAAGCTTCAAAAGGCCGTCACGGAGCCCGTCCGTAGACAGCAACGGCAGCAGGGCAAAACCCTTCAGCGACTGGTTGCGGCCGATCATCGCCTCCATCTCCGGGGCGCCGAGCGCGTATCTGCCAAGTGCTGCAAACACCAACTCTCCGCGAGGTGCCAGAGCCTCCAGCGCAACCGCCGTCAGCGGGCCGCCGACAATGTCGTAGATGATGTCGACGCCGGCGCCGTCTGTCGCTGCCCGGACGTGCACCGGCCAATCCGTGTTGCTGTAGTCGACGGCAGCATCGGCTCCCAGCGACAAAGCAAGGTCGAGCTTGGCCTTGCTGCCGGCTGCCGCGATGACACGGCTTGCGCCGGCGCGCTTGGCAAGCTGGACGAGCAACGAACCGACGCCGCCCGCGGCAGCGGCGACCAGCACCGATCTGCCGGCGGGCGGGCTTTGCCGCGATAGATACAATGCCGTCAGTCCTTGCACCATCAATGCCGTCGCGTTTTCGAACGAGAGCGAATCCGGCAAGGGCACGGCCAGGCTTGCGTCGATCGTCACATACTCGGCATAGCCGCCAAACGGGCGGCTCGAGGCGAACAACGGCGCGGCGACGCGCGTGCCGAGCAAGGAAGCGTCCACCCCCTGCCCAAGCGCCTCCACGATCCCGGCGGCCTCGACGCCAGGGATCATCGGCAGTTGCGGCGTCACCGCATAGCGATCCGCGCGCATCAGCACTTCGAAGAAATTCACCCCGGCCGCATGAACGCGGACCAAGACCTCGCCGGCTTGCGGCTCAGGCTTCGGCACCGCGACTACGTCGAGAACGTCGGGCCCGCCGAAGCGGCTCAGTTGAATGGCTCTCATCGCATGCACCGATCGCTGTTGGCATCGGCCGCTGTTTGCCACTATCTGCCTGGCTTCGACTACACACCGATTTGTCCGCTGCTGACCGGGAGGTGACCATGGCCAAGCTGATCAAGAGACTGCCGACGCTGCCGGCGGAGCGCGCGCTGAAAGTGATTTCGGGCCGCTGGAAGGCGGTCATCCTGTACCATCTCTTCGACGCGCCCCGGCGGCTGTCGGCGCTGCAGGCGCTGATGCCCGATATCACCCAGAAAGTGCTGATCCAGCAGCTTCGCGAAATGGAAGAGCACGGCCTCGTCCGCCGCGAGATCTTTGCCGAGATACCTTCGCGCGTCGAATATTCGGCGACGCGGCTCGGCCTCAGCCTCGAGCCGATCCTGCTGGCACTTTGCCAGTGGGGCCAGCATCACGCCGACGAGCTGAATGAGATGGACCGCCTTGCCGATTGCATCATCAGACCACGGCAAGCGCAGGACGCCCATGCCGTGTGAACAAAAGGGGCGGCGCGTGCGCCGCCCCAACGCTTGGGAGAATTAATCCTTGGGAGGACTGCTCGAACCTGTGCTCAGGCCGCCTTGACTTCCTCGGCGACGGCATCGGCCTGACGCGCCGTCTTCAGCACCCTGGCCCACCATGCAATGTCGTTGACCAGCGCGGTTGCCGCCTGGTTGAGGTGCTCGAACTCATCGAGCTTCTTGTCGCCTTGCTTGACGGCAAGGAAATCGGCCCAGGCGATGTGTACGGCGGACTTCACCGGCGCCATCTGCAACTCGACCGCATGCAGCCTCAGCTGCTCGACCGCGCGCGCGCCACCGACGCTGCCATAGCCGACGAAGCCGGCCGGCTTCTTGTTCCACTCGTTGGCGGCGTAGTCGATGGCGTTCTTCAGCACGGCCGTCGGGCCATGATTGTATTCCGCGGCGGTGAAGATGAAGCCGTCGAATCCGGCGACCTTCTTTTGCCAGCGCTGCGCCACTTCGTTCTGCGACGGCACCCAGGCGGAGGATGCGACCTCATCGAAGAACGGCAGCGGGAAATCGCGCAGGTCGACGACTTCAACGTCGATGTCGGCGTGCGACTTGGCTATCTTGGCAATCCATTGGGTCGGGACGTCGGCAAAGCGGGCCGCGCGGGTTGAACCAATGATGATGGCGATTTTGGGTTTTGACATAGAGGGGGCTCTCCTTACGGGAATACTGGTATCGTTTAGATACCTGAGCTATATGAGTAACTGGCCGCTCAATGTGCAAGGAGGCACTTTTTTGTTACCAAGGCACCCGCACCGCACCGAGGACTGCCGCGCCATCTCGGAAATCCTGCAGCGCGTCGGCGACAAATGGACGGTGCTCGTGGTCGGCAAGCTTGGCAACGGGCCGCTGCGTTTCAACGAGTTGCGCAGCGCCGTCGGCGGCATTTCGCAAAAGATGCTGACCACGACCTTGCGCGGGCTCGAGCGCGACGGCTTCGTCACCCGCACCGTGTTCCCGACCATCCCGCCGCGGGTCGACTACGAATTGACCGATCTTGGCTACGAACTGCTGGTGCCGGTCGATGCGCTCGGCGAATGGGCGCGCAAGAACACCCAGCGCGTCAAGGCTGCGCGCGAGAAGTTCGACGCCATGCACAGCTGAACCCTTGCGCTGCAAGGGTTTGAACCTGTCGGGGAGCCTCGGATGAGCGCTACTGCTGTAACTGCATCTTGCTCTTCGGCAGCTTCTCGATCCGGTTCCATTTCGGGTTGGGACTGACCACCCTGCCGCCAATTGTGCAGGTCGTGGTCGTTTCCTTGCGGCAATTGCTCACCGTCGTGCCGCTGGTGTCGCATTTCGTCGCCGAGCAGATCTCGCACTTGGCCGCCTGCCCGTTGATGGTGCGGTTTTCCGACGTGCAGGTGGCGCCTGGATCGCCTTTTTTGACCTCGGCAAAAGCGCTTGCGGACGACAGGCAGAGCAAGGCTGCAAAGGCACCCGCCAGGGCAGCGTTCAGCATGTGTTGACGCATTGTCTTTCCTCCCAAGATCCCGTCGGTCGCGCTGCAGGCGCGCATGCGGGAACCCGTTAGCCAAAGACCACGCGGGATCGCTGTCCGCATCCCCCGCGCGGGAGAGACGGCTGTTTAAATCCGTCTTCTGGAATCAGGCCGGGTCAGCCTTCGGCCGGAACCGCCTTCGGCTTGCCTTCGCCGTCCAGCGCCACCATGACGAAGTCGGCATGGGTGACCTTCTCCATCAGGTCGGAGAGATAGCGCTGCGCCCAGGCCTCGACCTTGAGCGTCATCGAGGTGCGGCCGACGCGTTCGACATGCGTATAGATGCACAGCGTGTCGCCGATCTTCATCGGCTTGGCGAAGGACATTTCCTTCACCGCCGCCGTCACCACGCGGCCCTTGGCGCGCTCGGCGGCGCGGATGCCGCAGGCGAGATCCATCTGCGCCATCACCCAGCCGCCAAAAATGTCGCCTGCCGCATTGGCGTCGGAAGGCATGGCCAGCGTGCGCAGCGTCAGATCGCCGATCGGCCGCCCGTCCGCGTAATGCACCATTTGGCCAATCCTCTCGAAGCCGATTGTCCCGATCCCGTATCGTCATGGCACGGACAGGTCAACGCGCCACTGAACAGGTCGCGGCCTGAGGTTCGGCTATCGGTCGACAGTATTGAAAAGATGCTGTGCGGAGCTAGACGAGCGCACCAGCAGGATTGCATTCCATGGCCGAGGTAAGAAAGCTTACCAATAGGCGTGCTTCACAAAGCGGGCCAGGGCGTTGGGACGTAGGCATAGGCGTTGCCCTCGCGAATAACATGACCGATGCCTGGAAAGGGCAGGTGCATGCCTGCGACGAGCAGGCCATCCGCCGACACCATGTCGAGCACCTTCTTGCGTGTGGCGATTGCGGCCTGCTGGTCCACGTCGAAGGCGATTGCCCATTCCGGATGCGCAAATTGCAGCGCGGAGGCGTGGATTACGTCAGTGAAGAGCAGCAGGTTGGCGTCACCAGAGCCAATTCGAAGCGCGAGATGCCCCGGCGTGTGTCCGGGCGCAGGCAATGCCCTGATCCCGGGCGCGATCTCGACTTCGCCTTCGATCTTCCGGACCTTGCCATGGTAAGGCACCAGCGATTTGCGCGCTATTTCGAAGTATGGCTTCATCTGGTCGGGCGCCTTGGATAGGATCCCGTCATCGTGCCAGAAAGCGAATTCCGGCGCGGCAACCACGACCTCCGCTGCCGGAAAGGCGGCCTTGCCGCCGATACCGACAAGGCCGTTGGCATGGTCGGGATGGAGGTGGGTGATGATTACCGTGTCGATTTCTTCCGGCCTGACGCCAGCGGCGGCGAGCGCCTCGGGTATATGTCCCAGTATAGGCCCCATCGCCGATGCCGTGCCGGTATCGATCAGCACCCGTCTGTCGCCTTTGGTGACAAGGTAAGCATTGACCGAGGTCGGGAGTGGTTTTGGCAGGAATGCCTTTGCCAGCAGCGCTTCGGCGGCAGCCGTATCTGCGGAAGGGAAGAGTTCGAGGCCGAGATTGAGGTAGCCGTCGCTCAGTGCTGTGATCTCGAGGTCGCCGAGCATGAACCTGTGGGCGCTCGCAAGCGAAGCCGGAGACCGGGCGGCGATAGCCGCAGCGTTGCTCCCAAAGAGGCTGATCGGGGAAAGTAGCAGGGCACCGGCACTAAAGGTGCCGATGCCGAACGTTCGACGGTCGATATTCATGGTCTTGTCCTTCGAATTGCAGATGAAGCTAGTCCCAGACTACGTCGTCGCTGCCGGGGCGGATGCCGACCGCTCGGACCACTCTTGGGCGGGGGTCGGCGCGGTTCATGGCCAACTCCTTGCGACATCAATAATCCGCCTCATAAACAGCGGGAATAGCGATGGGATGCAGTTCACTGCTGCAGCTTATGCAGCAATCGAATTAAGCGGGTAAGGCTGCTGGTTCGGCCGTCCGCTAAACGGCCTCGCCGAGCCCTGGCTTCGCCTACTGGACAGGTTGCCGGGGTTCGAGCGCTCGGCGCAACGTCGGCGCCTCTTGCTCGATATAATCCCACAGACGGTTCGAGATCGGCCCGTGCGGCCGGTCGCGGCGGCGCGCCACCACCAACTCCTCGGTGCGGCCTGGCAGATGACGGCCGGCGACGGATTGCAGGCGTCCGTCGCGCAGTTCCTCCTCAATCAGGAAGCGGGGCATGTGGCCCCATCCGAGGCCTTGCAGGATGATTTCCTTCTTCATGCCCTGATCGGCCACCATGCATTGAGGCGCACCCTCGATCATGAAGTAGTCTTGTTGCGGTGAATGGCGGGCCGTGTCGCGCATGACACATTGGGTGAACGCGTGCATCTGATCCGGCGTGATGGGGTGCTTGATGCGCTCCGGCAGAAAGCCCGACGCCACTACTGGGACGAAGGGCACCTTGCACAGATCGATCCATTCCACCCGCGGATCGCTCTTGTCGATCCAGTGCAGGATCAAATCGGCTTCGTCATCGAAGAGGCGCTCCCACGGGCCGCCCACCGCCTCGAAGTGCAGATGCAGGCGTGTGCCCGGACACTGGGCGAAGAACCGTCCGAGCATGCCCAATGCCTGCGGGCGCGGGCAAAGGTCGCCGATCACCACATGGATCTCGCTTTCTTCGCCCATTGACAGCTGAGCAGCATGAAGCCGCAAGCCCTCGAGCTCGCGCAGCAGCGATTGTGCCCTGCGATGGAACGACAGCCCTGCCTCGGTGGGGCGCACGCGATAGCCGCTGCGATCCAGGAGAACGAGATCGAGGTGCCGCTCCAGCTTTGCAACGGCTGCGAACACCGCCGGGTGCGAGCGATGCAGCATGGCCGCCGCAGGCTGAAAGCCGCCGCAGCGGACCACGGCATCGAAGCATTGCAGGTCGTGCAGGGTGAATTCGGCCATGTCAGCTTCTATTACAGAGATAGTCCTATCTTTGTAATATCATCAAAAGCGCGCCGCAGCTAGGCTTTGCCACATTCAACGCTCCAAGAAGAAAGGTGTATTCACCATGAATGAGCTGGATTTCGTGACCGTCGGCGATGGCACACGCATCGCCTACCGCATCGACGGCGACGCCGGGAAGCCCGTGCTGATGCTGTCGAATTCCATCGCCACGACGCTGCGGATGTGGGACATGCAGGTCGGCGAGCTGTCGAACCATTTCCGTGTTCTGCGCTATGATTTTCGCGGCCACGGAGGGTCGAGCGTTCCGGCCGGCGCTTATTCGCTCGACCGGCTTGGCCGCGACGTGATCGAGTTGCTCGACACCCTGGGCATTGAACGCGTACACTTCCTCGGTCTGTCGTTGGGCGGCTTCGTCGGGCAGTGGCTCGGCATCCACGCGCCCGAGCGGATCGAGCGCTTGATCCTGAGCAACACCTCGTCCTACCTCGGACCGGCAAAGCAGTTTGACGAGCGGATTGCCGCCGTGCTGCAGGCGCCGGATATGTCCGAAACCGCCGAGATGTTCCTGGGCAACTGGTTCCCTGAAAAAATGCTGGCGGCCAACGGGCCCGTCATCGAAGAATTTCGCGCCATGCTGCTGGCTATCGACCGGCAAGGCTTGGCTGGTCTGTTCGCGGCGGTTCGCGATGCGGACCTTCGCCGAACCGCAGCGCTGATTTCCAGGCCAACGTTGGTGATCGCCGGCCGGCACGACACTGTGACAGCCGCCAGCCATAGCGAGTTGATCGCGGCGACGGTGCCTGGCGCGAAACTGGTTGTCCTGCCCGCGGTCCACTTGTCGAATGTCGAGTACCCCACCGAGTTCATGGAGGCCGTGCTTGGTTTTCTGCGCTGAGATGGAGCACGACAGGGACGCTGAGTGAAACCCCGGTTTGAACATCCCCGCATGGACCGCAACCTATGATGCGCTAGCGCGCAGTGCAGGCTAGACTGGGCAATATCAATAGCGGATGACGGCTGACATGGAACTTGGCTTTCGCCCATTAACGCCCGATCTGTGGCCGGCGCTCGAGGACCTGTTCGGTGACAGCGCCGTCTGCAGTCGCTGTTGGTGTATGTACGGACGGATCGGCAGTTCTTATCGAAAGCGACCCGGCGAGGAAAACAAGGCAGCGTTCCGGCAGGCCGTCCAGCATGGTCCGCCTCCGGGTTTGCTCGCTTTCGACGGCGATACGGCTGTCGGCTGGTGCCGGGTGACGCTGCGAGATGCCCTGCCCTGGCTCGATCGGCTGTGGCAGCTCAAGCGCGTGGATGACAAGCCGGTCTGGTCTTTGTCCTGCCTCTACGTGCGAAAAAGATAACGCAGGCGAGGCGTAACATCC
The DNA here is from genome assembly GCF_040321995.1 of Mesorhizobium sp. M0207. Lineage (NCBI taxonomy): Bacteria > Pseudomonadati > Pseudomonadota > Alphaproteobacteria > Hyphomicrobiales > Phyllobacteriaceae > Mesorhizobium > Mesorhizobium sp. M0207. The sequence continues at coordinate 57,256 of NZ_JAMYSQ010000010.1, read as the reverse complement.
CAGCTGATTGGAGAGGCTCTGGAAATCGCAAGGCGCGCAAATGTGCCTGCGCTCGAAGCCTATCCTTTCGAGGCCGACGTATCGCCGAGTGCTTCCGGCAGCGGATATGCCTCCACCTTCGCGCGCGCCGGGTTCAGGGTCGTCGCTCGCAGAACGCCGACCCGCCCGATCATGCGCTATGATTTCAAGCAGATTGCCGATCATCGCCTGTAATGCTTGGATCGCTTGTCGAGGAAGCTCAGGCACTTCGAAATGAAGCCGGATCGTTTTCAACTTTTGGTCAGAGGCACAACGTGGATTGGTTCACACGACGCAAGCCGTTCTCGGGCGCTGCGAAGTCAGCTTTCCCATTCAGCATGTTGACCACCATGGCAGAGGAGGAGCTGACGCCCTTTGTCGACGACACTTACCGAACGACGTCCCGACATCTCATTTCTGATGGAGCGGTCATCTATATTCCTTATCGGTTACATTTTCTGCCAAGCGTGCGAGAGCATCACCTTGGCTTTTCATTTCCGTCGCATTGCCTGCTGACACGATCGACAGATGGCTTTTTGCGGCAGAAATCAGCCAAAGTGATCCTGTCGCTGAACGAAAGTTGGAGCATCGCCTTCGTCGTTCTGCTGTTGGGCGAATATGTCGTCGAAATCGCCGAAGACATCTACGCCGCAGTACCTGATCTGGACGCTTCAGCCTATGCCAGTTTTGTCCGACAGAACCGAGACGTAATGCGTGCAATGCGCAGCAAGGCCACAAGCTATTGGAATGCCTATTACAGGCGTGCTTATCCCAACCGGAAATCCTATCCAGCCATTGCTGTCCTCAATCAACTCGATGCGTGGGCAAGTTAGGTCTTCATCAATCTTCTTGGCGCTGAAAGTCGAAATTCAAACGAAGTTGCCAGTCGCTTTTTTCACATCGGATGCCGGAAGACCCGGCGACGCCGCGCCGCGCTCAAGTCTAGGCTAGAGCTGAATTCCGGAGCCAGCCGCAGCCACAATGCAGACCTATGATTTCATCATCGTCGGCTCCGGTTCGGCCGGCTCGGTCCTGGCCGAAAGATTGTCGGCTTCCGGCCGCTTCTCGGTGCTGGTGCTGGAAGCCGGCGGCAGCGACCGTCGCTTCTACGTCCAGATGCCGCTCGGCTACGGCAAGACCTTCTTCGACCCGGCGGTCAACTGGAACTACAAGGCCGAGCCGGATTCGGGCCTGGCCGGCAATGTCGACCACTGGCCGCGCGGCAAGCTGCTCGGCGGCTCGAGCTCGATCAACGCCATGGTCTGGATCAGGGGCGCGCGTGAGGATTTCGACGCTTGGGCAGCGGCCGGCAATCCCGGCTGGGGCTTCGACGACCTGCTGCCCGCCTTCAAGGCGCTTGAGGATAACCAGGCCGGCGCCGACCAATGGCGCGGCGTCGGCGGGCCGCTGCATGTCACCGACTGCTCGACCTCCGTCCATCCGCTCACCAAGCGCTATCTCGCCGCCGCCAACCAGGCCGGCCTGCCGCTCAACCCGGATTTCAACGGCGCCTCCCAGGAAGGCGTCGGCGTCTACCAGATCACCACCAGGAACGGCCGCCGCATGTCGGCGGCGCGCGCCTTCCTGCGCCCGGCGATGAAGCGCAAAAACGTCCGCGTCGAGATCAACGCACTGGCGACAAAGATCCTGTTCGAGGGCAAACGCGCCGTCGGCATCGAATATCTCCAGAATGGCGCGACGAAAACCGCCCGCGCCGGCCGCGAGGTCATCCTGTCGGGCGGCTCGGTCAATTCGCCCCAACTTCTCCAGCTCTCCGGTGTCGGCCCGTCGGCGCTTCTTGGCGCGCTCGGCATTCCCGTCGTTCACGCCAACGAGAATGTCGGGGCAAACCTGCAGGACCATGTCGGCATCAACTACACGTTCAAGGGCAGGCTGCCGACGCTCAACCAGATCCTGCGCCCGTGGTGGGGCAAGCTGCTGGTCGGCATGCAATACGTGTTTTTGCGGTCGGGCCCGCTGTCGCTGTCGATGAACAATGCCGGCGGCTTCTTTCGCACCGATCCGGCCACGGCACGGCCCAACATGCAGCTCTATTTCCAGGCGTTTTCGACCGTCATTCCGAAGAGCGGCGAACGCCCGATCCTGACGCCCGATCCATGGCCGGGCTTTTCCATCGGACTGTCCAATTGCCGTCCGTCGAGCCGCGGCGAAATCATGATCCGTTCCGCCAATCCGCGCGATTATCCCAAAATCGTCGCCAATGCCTTTTCGACCGAGGCGGACGTCGCTGAAATGCTGGCGGCGGTGAAATTCGTCCGGAAGATCGCCTCGATGCCAGCGATGGCGGAGATCATAGAGGAAGAGGTTTTGCCCGGTCCCTCGATCACCTCCGACGCGGATCTCATTCAGGATTTCAGGAAGCGCTCGGGCACCGTCTATCACCCGGTCTCGACCTGCCGCATGGGGCCGGACCCGGCGCGCGCCGTCGTCGATCCGCGCCTCAAGGTACACGGCATCCAGGCGTTGCGCGTCATCGACGCCTCGATCTTTCCGGACAACATAACCGGCAACACCAACGCCGCCGCGATCATGACCGGATGGAAGGGCGCCGAACTGGTTCTGGAGGATCAAAAATGAAAATCACCGACGTCAAGACCTGGGTGGTGGGCAATCCGCCGCCCGGCATCGGCGGCAAGTATTTCATCTTCGTCAAGCTCACCACCGATGGCGGCGTCGTCGGCTATGGCGAGGCCTACAACGCCACCTTCTCGGCCCATGTCACGGCGAAAATGGTCGAGGATATGGCCGAGCGTTATCTGATCGGCCGCGACCCGCACGATATTGAGACCTTCTTCCGCCGCGCCTATTCGTCCGGCTTCACCCAGCGCCCCGACGTGTCGGGCATGGGCTGTTTCTCGGCGCTCGAAATCGCCTGCTGGGACATCATCGGCAAGGAGGCCGGCAAGCCGGTCTACAAGCTGCTTGGCGGCCAGGTACACGAAACGCTGCGTTCCTATACCTACCTCTACCCGCACAGCGGCAGCGTCCATTCGGAGGACGCCCGCGGCAAGAACGTCTATAACGACCCAGATCTGGCCGCCGCCTGCGCGCTCGAATATGTCGAGCAGGGTTTCAATGCGGTCAAGCTTGACCCAGCCGGCCCCTACACCGCCTTCGACGGCCACCAGCCGCGCCTCGTCGACATCGACCTCTCCGCCCGCATGGTCAAGGCGATCCGCGAGGCGGTCGGCACCAGGGCCGACATCCTGTTCGGTACGCACGGCCAGTTCACCGCATCGGGCGCGCTGCGCCTCGCCCGCGCCATCGAGCCCTATGATCCGCTGTGGTTCGAGGAGCCGGTGCCGCCCGACATGCCCGAGGTGATGGCGCAGGTCGCCCGCGCGACCTCGATCCCGATTGCCACCGGCGAGCGGCTAACAACCAAATTTGAGTTCGCCCGCGTCATCGAGAACCGTGCGGCGACCATTCTTCAGCCCGACCTTGGCCGCTCCGGCGGCATTCTCGAAACCAAAAAGATCGCCGCCATGGCCGAAGCCTACCACATTCAGGTCGCGCCGCACTGCTACTGCGGACCGATCGTCGGCGCCGCCAACATCCAGCTTGCGGTGACGCTGCCCAATTTCCTCATTCTGGAATCGCTGAAACAGTGGGACGGTTTTCACGCGAAGCTGCTCAAGAAGAAGATCGAATGGCTGGACGGCAACGTCATCCCGTCGAAGGAGCCAGGCCTCGGTGTCGAACTCGACGAAGCCGTCTGCGAGGCGCATCCCTGGACCGGCAAGGACCTGCATTTGCAGATGCTGCAGACGCCGTTGATGCCGTGAGCGCGCGTCAGAGCTATGCCTTCGTCGGTCTTGGCCATCTCGGCGGCCAGCTCGCCGCCAACCTGATCCACAACGGCTTTGCCGTCACCGTATTCGACCTCGACCAGGCGGCCGTCGAGCGGCTGGTGATGCTTGGTGCCGATGCCGCCAACAGCCCGGCTGATGCCGCTGGCCGCGCCGGCAATGCCATCACCTTCCTGCCCTCGCCAAAAGTCAGCGAGGCGGTGCTGGCCGGCCCCGGCGGATTGCTCGAAGGCCTGCCCGCAGGCGGCAGTTGGATCGAGATGTCGACCAATGGCCAAGACGAGATCTTGCGCCTTGCATCCCTCGCCTCGGCAAGAGGCGTCGAGACGCTCGAATGCCCGGTCACCGGCGGCGTGCATCTGGCAGCCGTCGGACAGATCACCGCGCTGGTCGGCGGCGACACAGCGCTTTATGCGCGCCACCGCCCTGCCGTCGAGGCGATGTGCGCGCGCTCGTTCCTGATGGGTCCGGTCGGCTCGGCGGCGGTGATCAAGGTCATCACCAACATGCTGGCCTTCATCCATCTGGTCGCCGCCGGCGAAGCGCTGATGCTGGCCAAAAAGGGCGGGCTCGACCTTGCCCAGTCCTATCATGCCATCGTCGCCTCCTCCGGCAACAGCTTCGTCCATGAGACCGAAAGCCAGCTGGTGCTGAACGGCTCCTACGACATCGGCTTCACCATGGACCTGGCGTTGAAGGATCTCGGCTTCGCCCTCGGCATGGGTGAAAAATTCGGCGTTCCGCTCGAGCTTGCCTCGCGCGTCGACGCAATCTTCAGGCAAGGCAAGCAGGCCTATAGCGGCAGCGCCTGGTCGACGATGATCGTGAAACTGCTCGAGGATGCCGTCGGCACCGACCTGCGCGCACCCGGTTTCCCGGCTAAACTCGCAAGTTGATATTGGCTGGATTATCAATCGATTTCAGTCGATTGGAGAGATCGCCGGAACCAGAGCCGCAGTCAACTGAATCAAAGTCTCAACACCTTGATTCAATATCTCAGCGTCAATGCGCCGGGCAGGATCTGGAAAGTCGCTGGTATGCGACCCGGCGATTCGCCGTCTACGTCGATCAGCGCGGCGTTCTTTTGCACATCGCCGAGCGGCTCGACAACCACTTTCTTGCCGCGCAGGATGGTGATCGCAGGATGGTTGCGGTGCCGCCCGCCATAGAGCAGGCGGATGTCCCAGATCAGCTTCAGCTTGCCGGCGGCGCGCAGGATGACGATGTCGAACTCGCCGTCGTTAAGCTCGGCGTCGGGCGCGATCATCATGCCGCCGCCGAAGAATTTGCCGTTGGCCACCGCCACCAATGCCATGCGCGCCTCAACCGGGGCACCGTCGTCGATGGTGATCGCAACCTCCTGGAAGCGGTAACGGAGGAATTCCCAGACCGTGCGCCAGTAGAACAGTGCCTTGGCCGAAACCTTGCCCTTGCGCCTGTCGGCGTTGACGGCACGGTCGGTAGCGCCGGAAAGCCCGAGGCTGGCGATGTTGATGAAATGGCGGCTGGCCAGTGCGCCATGGTCGTCGACATAGCTGATGCAGCCGGCATCGACCTTGCGCGGCTTTGCCTCGGCAATCCGCTTCAGCGTCAGATCGACATTGTTCGACAGGCCGAGCCCGCGGGCAAAGTCGATGCCGGTGCCGCAAGGCAGCAGCCCGAGTTCGGCCGTCCGGCCGCTTTCCCGGAAAGCCTTCAGCAGCCCGTCGGCGACTTCGCTGGCGGTGCCGTCGCCGCCGGCCGCGATCACCAGCTCGAAGCCGATGGCGGCAAGGTCGAGCGCCAGCCGTTCGGCATCCCCCTCGGCCTGCGTTTCACGCAGCTCGAAATCGCCGAAATGTCTTTTCAGCGAAGCCGCAACCTCGGGCCAATGCCGCTTGAGCCTGCCGCCGCCGGCGATCGGATTGAGAACCACCGCGACCTTCAAGCCTGCCTCCCCAAGGCCATCGAACACGCCTTCCAATCATTTGCCGGCATTGAAGCCCGCGCCGGCCTGCGGGGCAAGGGTCGATTACCCGACAATGCGGCTTCGGCATCGAGGCGGCAAATCCCGACCGGCGGCGGCAGAGATCGGAAAGTCGCTATTTTGGCAGGGTCAGTCCCCGATAATCCCGCTATCCACAGGCATGCGGCAGTTCCGCCGAACGCTTATCCGACGTACGTTAAAACCCATCTCAGGCGGCAACCGATCGCCACGCCGAAAGGCAAAGCGGAACGGCGGATTTCCTGAGGCCCGTACGGCCCTGAACGAGAACAGGCTTGCTTGTTGGAGGGATGGACGCCGAGACCTACGGGGCCGCGGAAAGCGTGCGAACGCCGACGGCGGACCGATGCTGCCATGAAGGACGGCAAAAACCTTCGATGGCGCGCTGGGCAAAGCTCGCAAGAGTGGGGACCGGCGTGGTCCGGAACGGACGCTGCCCTCGGGTGGCGACTGGCAGGACCGTCAAAATCAAGGCCGGCATGGCGCGACATCTTTCGGGAGTTGCTGCCGCGACCGTGTCCTGATCTGACAGGGAGGCGCTGGGAGAGATCCCGGCGCCGACTGTCTTTGTGGCCCCGCCTGACGATTTTGCCGGCGACGCTTCACGCTGCGCCAAAATCAGCTACTATCCATTTGTCGTCGGGGGCCGTTTAAAGGGGCTGACGGCAGGGGGACATTTCATGACGCTCATCCAGAAGCTTGCTGTTGCCTATGCTTTCCTGTTCTTCGGCGTTGTTGCCATCGGCTATGTGCCGGCTTTCAACGACGCCGGCGGCAATCTGTTCGGCCTGTTCTCGCTGCAATGGTACGACGATTTGCTGCACGCCTTCTCCGGCGTCTGGGCGCTGGCCGCCGCCTTCATCTCGCACCGCCAGGCGGTGTTCTATTTCAAGCTGTTCGGCTCGGTCTATCTGTTCGACGGCGTGCTCGGCCTGGTCACCGGTTCCGGCTGCCTCGATGGCGGCATCTTCATCAACGGCTTCCGCTCCCTGAACGACATCGAATTCCCGGCCCGCTTCTTCGCCAACCTGCCGCACATCTTCATCGGCGGCTTCGCCGTCTACGTCGGGTTCTGGCTGTCGAAACGTGTGTACGACCATTTCGCCACGGCCTGACCGGCCATGTTCCTGTTCCGCTGGCTGAAGCGCATCATCAAGGCGATCCTCTGGCTCGTCGTCATTGTCGTGTTGATCCCGATCGCCGGGCTGGCCTACGGCTTTCTCACGACGCCGTCGCTGGACACAACGCCATTGCCGGGCGTCGCCGAGGGTGCCCCGCCAAAGGCGCTGGCCGACAAGATCCGTGCCGAGATCCCCGGCTACCAGCGGCCGGAGGAATCGACCTTTCTTACCTATCCGGAGTGGGCCATCGTCTACGCCGCCCGCGAATATGCCGGCTTCGTCGACAAGAACCAGCCGAGCGGTTTTCCCTATCTCTCCTATATCGGCCGCTTCTGGCAGGACTATGCGATGGTCATCCGCGCCAGCTCCACCTACAAGTTCAACCTCGACAACCACCAGATGCTGGTGGTCATCGGCACCAGCCACACGATCGAGCACGCCATCCAGTGGGCCTATGAAAATACGATCGGCCGCGTCACCGAAGCGACAGCCGGCAAGCGCACCGCCGTCGACATCTACCAGGCCAAGGTGGCGGCCGATTATGCCGGTTTTCTCGACCAGGTGCCGTGGTACCAGTTTCCCTATGCCGAAAAGCGTGCCGGCCTGTTTGCCGTCCAGCCGGCAGCGGACGACAGCGCCGTCCGCACCAGCGAACGCAAGCTCGCTTTCGGCCTCGCCGACACGATCAAGCAGGGCTATGCCGATCTGATCAAGTCGGCGCTCGCCGCCACCACCGATCCCGCCTTGCTCGATATTCATGTCTGGGCCAAGGGTCCGGTCGGCGAGGTGACGCGCAACGAACCCGACACCTTGCTGGAGCGCGATCTCGGCGCCGACGGCGCGATCTTCGTCACCAGACGCTATCAGGTGTTCACCGACATGATCCCGCGCCTGATCGGCAAGGGCGTCTCCATCGTCGAGATCGGCGGCAATGACGAGATCATGGTCACCATGCTTTCCAATGACGAGATCAATGTTCCCGAAGGTGCACGCACCTTGTTCAGCTACCCGCTTCCGGCGCAACCTTCGACGCGCCGCACCGGCCTGACCGTCGCCGTGCGCAAGCTGCACATCGTGCTGCCGGCGCTGATGACGGCGGGCGCCAGGCTCGAGCATGTCTACGATTACTGAGGCCTTTCGGTCACAGTCGGCCTCGGCAGGACGTTGCGTGATGCTCCGTCACGCTCATTCCACAATCGCGGCCAAATCCCGCCTTGTTCCGCAACGATTGATGATGCCGTAGACACGTTGTCTTGCGCACATGTGCCAGGCAACTCGGAGGGACACGACCGTGATCAAGACCGCCCTTGTCGCCATGACCATCGTCGGCTGCGATTGCGACGCCAGGCTTTGCGAATATATCGGCGAGACGCCCGCCAAATGGTCGACCATCGCCGAATGCGAAGCGGCGATGAAAAGCCAGATGCTGCACGAGCGCAATTTCGACTATCCGCTGGTCTCCGGCATCTGCCGGACACAGAACTCGTCTTCGTCATCGCAGCTCGCTGCGACCGCTTCCGAGCCTGAATTGACGACGGCCAGCACCGCAGCGACAGACCCGCTGCCACCGGAACTGAGCCATCGGCCCAGTGCTGCGGTCGGAACGCAGGCCACGGCGACGGAAACGGAAGCCGTCCGGCCGGTCGCCTATGAAGCGGCGGTCGATGGCGGCCGCGCCGTGGTCTACCGCACGAAGGCCGGCTACGCCGTGGTCAAGACCGATCTCGGCCGCGCCGCATCGGCAACGATCGGCATCGCCAGGCGTTCGGCGAACTGGCTGGCGGCGAAGCTGCCTGACGGTTTGTAGCCGCCGCTTCAGGCCGTGCCGATCAGTGCTTTGACGGCGCGATAAAAAATCGACGAAAACAGCTCGCCCGGATCGTATTGCAGCTTCTTCGCCAGGAAGGACGGCAGTTCCGGATAGGAGGCAAGCAGCTCCTTGCCTGTGTAGTGGAGCTGGTAGGGCAGGAAAAAACGCCCGCCATGCTTGATCGTCACGTCGATCAGCGCCCTTGTCAGCGCCCGCATCCTGGCATTGCCGTCAGCGTTTGTCGGCTGATTGATGTAGAGCACCAGCGAATAGGCCGGCTCCGGCGCATAATTCAGCGCCACATCCTCCTTGTGGACGATGCGTACCGACGCGTTGAGCACCGGCAGGGTCTGGTTGCGCAGGATCTCGCGCGCTTCCGCGATGAACGGGTTATAGGCCGCCCGCGGGATGAAATACTCGTGCAGGATGTCGGTCTCGTCGAGCAGATCGTTGAACAGATAGGGCACTGAATCGTGCATCGGGTTGTTGCGGGTGACCAGGCAGGCCTCGCCCTCGCCCATTGCCGTCGTCCGCGCCACCGTGCAGCTCTCGAATTGCGGCTCCAGCGTCTTTTCGGTGAACCATTTCAGCTCCTGGAACAGGCTGCCCCATTTCGCCAGGTTGATGATCACGCGCTTGAGCCCGACCGAACCCGGTTCACCGATTGCCGGCTGGTCGGCCGGCGGCTGGTCGGCGACCTTGTCATAGCGGTAGACGATCATATCCTCGAGGAAATTGCCCGGCGCAGTCGACAGATGCCCATAAAACAGACCGATCGCCCTGTTTGGCTCCAGAACCTCGGCGAAGAACGTCGGGAAATCGTCCGATTTTATGATCTCGCGCGAGGTCCGGTAGACGGCGTTGTCGACGATGTCGAGTGTCGCCTCCAGCACCACGCCGAACAGGCCGTAGCCGCCGACGACGTGGCGAAACAGCTCGGTATTTTCGGCCGGTGAGCAGGTCGTCACCGAACCGTCCGCCAGCATCACCCGCATCGATCGGATCGAACCGGCGACCGAGCCGGCCTGGTGGTCCATGCCATGCGCGTTGACCGACAGCGAGCCGCCGACCGAAAAGATGTCGGTCGACTGCATCGCCTTCACCGCGAAGCGCGGGTGCAAAAGGTTCTGGATGTCGTGCCAGCGCGCGCCCGGCTGCAAGGTCATCGTCTTTGCAGCCGGGTCGATACTGACCTTGTTGAATTTACGCATGTCGAGGACCAGCGCGTTGTCGTCGAAGGCGTGGCCGCCCATCGAATGGCGCACCGCCGCGACCGAGACCTTCAGGCCATTGGCGCGGGCAAAGGCCAGCGCGCTCGCGATGTGGTCTTCCTCGCTGACTTCGATAACGCCGTAGACCGGTGTCATCGACAGGCCGCTGGCATCGTTGATGTTGCCGCCCTTGGTCAGCCATGGCAGCGCCGGATCGTAGGCTGGCGGGCCCTCCAGCGGCTTCTGCGCCAGGTCGATTCCGTCAATGTCGGCGATGCGCCCGGAATTCTTCTGCCCCGACGGACCGCGCGCCAGCCGCGCCACGGTCGTGCCGCCCCAGAGCATCGCGCCGCCGACCACGGTCGTACCCAGCAGCAGCCGCCGCGACAGGCGAAACCCCTTGCGTTCTTCGACCATAGCCCCACCCCACTGCCCCAGGAATAGCGCCTGATGGAGACAAAAACCAGTTGCCAATCAGACGTTCGGCGAACGATGATCCGGTTTGTCTGGCGAAAATGTCGAAAGCAGTCGCATCATGAAGCTTGCAGCCCGTATCGCGCTTGCCCTGTTGCTTGCGTTTGCTCCGGCATCAGCCGACGCGCAGACTCCTGGTCAAGGCGACGACAAGGTCGTCAGCGTAGCTGGCGACGATCCGGAGATGGCGGCCGCTATCGAGCAGGCGCGTGCCAGTCTCGACGACTTCCTGGTATTGGCCGACGCACCGCCATCCGGAACGGCCGACTTCCAATTGAAAGTCGTGGTCAGGGACGGGGACGCCACTGAACATTTCTGGGTCTTTCCCTTCCACCGGACGGCGGCCGGATTCGCAGGAACCTTGGACAACGAGCCGCAGACCGTGCACAACGTCGTGGCAGGCCAGGAGATCGAATTCAGCCGGGACGATATTTCCGACTGGGGCTACATGAAGAACGGCCGCCGGGTGGGAAGTTTCACTGTCTGCGTTCTCTTCAAAAAAATGTCGAAGGAAGACGCCGACTATTATCACCAGAACTATGGCTTCGATTGCTGACGGCTGAATTCTAGTTCAACCGGCTTCTACATCCTTCACGCCGATCTTGCGGACCAGTGCCGCGGTCGCCAGGATCGTGGCCATGTCGGCGATCATCGGCGCAACATGCTTGGCATAGTCGAGCGGCACAGAGATGTCCGGCAGTTCGAAGAAGTTCTTCGTCTGCGGAAGCAGCAGAAAGCCGTCGCTGCCGTTGAGCGCGACGCGTGCCGGTTCCTTCGGCCATGTTTCGCCAAGCCATTCGAGCGCCTGCGCCAGCCGGCCGGTCACCAGCGGCCGCGCCGCTTCGATGTTGTCGGTGTGGAACTCGTAGGCGGCGTCGAGTTCGGGTACGCCGCATGACAGTTGTTCCGTCTTGCTGCCGAACATGCCTCGGAAGAAACCTACCACCATATTGGCACGGCGCGCCGCCACCAAGATTCCCGGGAACGGCGCAATGGTGTCGAACGCGATAATGACGCCCTTGAACGCCTGAGATGTGGTCTTGCCGTTCCTCTCCAGCAGCGTCACCTCATAGAGCTCGAACGCAAAGTCTTCATACCGACCGGAGACGACGTCCTCGAAATACGAACGGTTGAACACGCCAATCGTCTCGCGCGGCAGCCGATCGAAAGAGTTCGGCGTTACGCCATGCTGATAGCGTACGTCCTGGATGAAGCCGAAGACGATCGGCAGCAAACTGTTGCGGAACGTCTGCTGCAATTTGCGCGCCGGCCTGATCGCCTGGAGATAGAGCAGGATCGCCGCCAGGAACCCGCCGATATAGAGGAACACATGCGGGGTCGAGAACCACTGCTCGTTGGGGTCGGCAACCCCGTTGAAGAGCCAGGCCACCAGCGCCACGAAGACAACCACCGATCCGATGAAAAGTGGCACCCGCCAGCGCGTCCGGCGATAGGCCGAAGCCCTTTGCGCCTCGTAGGCCTCGATGTCCTTCCTGAGGCCGGCGATCACCGCTTCGCTCGGCATGAAATCCGCAGTTTCCATCACCCACCCGCCCCACAAGCCCGCCCGCGTTGGGCATGATAGCCGGTTTGGTGGACCGCGTCAGCGCAGCTGTCAGCGCCCGGCACCGAAGATCGCATCGAGGCGGGCCAGAACCCTTTGCCTGGATTTTCCCGCCAGCGTTTCAACCGGCATCAGCCGCTCGTGATCGCCGGCGCGCAGCCGCATGAAGGCATGCAGCCGGTAGGCGGCGATGGCCCCGCGCGTGCCGGGATCGTCGCTGATGTCGACGACGAGAATGGCGCCGATGCGGCCGGGCCATGGCTGGCGCGCGAAGGCGGTGCCGATGAAATCGCCGAGCCCATAGGCGACGAGCGTCTTGCCGATCCGCTCGATCGGCTGCACGACATGGGCATGATGCCCGGCGATCAGGCCGACGCCATGTTCGGCCAGAAGTCGCGCCATTGCCCGCGTCTTCGCACGTGGAAAATGCCGGAATTCCCAATCCCAATGCGGCACCGCGCAGAGGAGGTCGACACCCGAAACGGCAGCGTGCGGCCATTGCGTCGGATCGGCTTGCATCGAGACTCGGCCCGCCAACTGAGCCTCGTCGGTATTGCGCCACAAGGTAAAGGCGGCAAGGCCTATGGTCAGCGAACCAACCGCAAACCGCTCGACCGGAGCCGCACTGCCGATCGTGCGGATGCCTAATTGCTCCAGCGCGGCGACGGTCTCGTCGAAGCCGGCAATACCCTGGTCGAGCACATGGTTGTTGGCCAGCGACAGCACCAGTTTTTCACGCGAAATGCCGGCGGCGGCCAGCGCCTCGGCAAGGAACCGCTCGCTCATCGCGTGGTGCGTGCCGAGCCTGGTGCCCCAAACAGCGCTCCGCCGCTCCACCACCGGGCTTTCGCAATTGCCGACCACCAGATCGGCCGAGGCAAGCAGTGCCGCAATCGCCGGATCGCAGTCTGGCGCGCGGCGATTGGCCACCGCCGAGATATCGCCGACGAAAGCCAGCCGCACCGTCCGCGCCGGCAGTGGTTCGAGCAGGGCTGCGGCCGCCGGAGCAAAGCCGCGCGCGTCGCCATTGAGCGAAGGCCGGAGAAAACGCGGCAGCCACGACAGTTTGTAGGAAAGCGGATAGTTCGACACGCGACGCCCAATCGTTTGCCTTGTGTAGACCGTCCGCCGGATTGATTGAAGCGTCGACTGTTGTGGGTGAACCGCAGGCCACAGGCGCAGCGAACCAAATGCGTGTATGATCCACTGCGGAGCGACAAAGGGGCGATCACGATGACGCGTTTTTCCAGGCTGGTGGCGTGCGCCATCATTCTTCTCCTGCCGCTGGCTTCACCCAGCGCCGCGGCTCCCGAAGCGGCGGCCCTGTTCGAGGCAAAAATCGTAGCCGAACGCGACAGCGCTCTTGCCGCTCTGGAAGCCGCCGCGCCAGGCGATCCGGCAGCCGCCTACGCCGCCGGCGCCGGCGAATTCTTCACCGCGCTGGAGATCCTGGCCGGCGGCCTGCACCGCCACGGTTTCGACAGCCCGCAATCCTTCATGCTGCCGCTGATGCGGCTGCCGGTGCCGGACAATGCCAATCCCGAGCCGCTGACCTACGAACAATTCCGCGCCATTCTCGTCGCCTTCCGCGACCGGCTGGAGAAATCCGCAGCCACGCTCGGTTCGGTACCCCCCGACGCCGACATCGGCATGGTCATCGACCTCACCCGCCTCGGCATCGACCTCAACGAGGACGGCACGATCGCGGCGGACGAGAGCGCCGCCGCGATCATGGCGTCTCTGTCACGCGGCGGTGGTGCGCCAGACGCGGCCGCACCCGCCCTCACCTTCCGCTTCGACCGCGCCGACGGCTATTGGCTGCAGGGCTATGCCGAGTTCCTGATGGCGCAGGCCGACTTCTGGCTGGCGCATGATTTCAGAAACACGTTCGACGGCTCCTTCCACATGCTGTTCCCGCGCGCAAAACTGCCGCTGCAGGATAGGCTCGTGCCGCTGGACGGTGGCACGAATGGCGGCATCCTGACGTCCGAATGGCGACTAGCCGACTTTATCTCCCTGGTGCATCTCATTAACTGGCAAGTGGTCGAGCCTGAGCGCCGGGAAGCGGCACGCCGCCATCTCATGGAAATGATCCGGCTGTCGCGCGAGGACTGGAAAGCCATCCGCGCCGAAACCGACAATGACCGCGAATGGCTGCCCGGGCCGCAGCAGAAAGGCACCAGCCCGCTGACCGGTCTCGAAGTTGGTGAGCAGCAGGTACAGGCCTGGCTCGCCGCCCTTGATATGGCCGAGGATCTGCTGGAGGGACGCACCTTGCTGCCGCATTTCCGCAGCGCCGACAAAGGCATCAACATGAAGCGCTTCTTTGATGAGCCAAAAACCTTCGACCTGGTGCTGTCGATCACCGGCCCGGCCATCGCGCCCTATCTCGAGCGCGGCAAGACTCTCACCAGCGAGGAGTTCAACCAGATCCAGCGCCAGTTTGGCGGCGCCGGGTTTCTGACGTTCGCGCTTTGGTTTAATTGAGCGGCGCACTTCGACGTTGCTCCTGACAACCTGCTGTCAGCAGCCAAATTGCGCGCGGCACCCTTCACCACTCCGCTCTTTCCATTTTGGCCGATACCTCCCATATTCGGGGCCATGGCCAGACTCTCCGACAAGAAAACGCCGCCGCCGGCGAACGACGAGCGCGCTTCGCCGCCCAAGCGGCGCAGTCCGCTGACCGATTTCCTCGATGCGTCGGAGCCCCTGTACAAGGGCGGCTTTGCCGAGGCGCCGCAGGCCGAGTTCACCGGCGCGCCGCTGACCGGCTCGATCGCCGACTGGGCCGAACAGATCGAGCAGGAAGCCGAGAAGGAAGGGCGTCAAATCTCCCCCCTCGAGGGGGAGATGTCGCCGAAGGCGACAGAGGGGGTCGGCAAAGGAAGCGCTCGGCATCAAGGGTCGCCGAGCACTGCCGCACCGACCCCACCCGGCGGCTCCGCCGCCACCCTCCCCTCGAGGGGGAGGGAAGGCGCCAAGTCTGCCAAGAAAATCCCCGAACGCTCCTCTTCCCCCGGCCGTACGGCACGCGGCACCTCGATGGGCGGCGCGGCTTCGGCGCGGGAGCGTACCGCGGCCGGTCTCAATCCTGTCGCTGGCCTCGATGTCTCCCTGGAAGAGGCCGAGACCATGGCCTCGGGCGGCGTCACTGCCACCGTCGCGGCACTGTCGGCGCTGATCGAATCCGGCAATCCGCTGCACAAGGACGGCGTGCTGTGGACACCGCACCGCCCTGCCCGGCCTGAGAAATCCGAAGGTGGCATCGCCATCAGGATGGTCTCGGATTTCGAGCCGGCCGGCGACCAGCCGACCGCGATCAAGGATCTCGTCGAAGGCGTCGACCGCAACGACCGCACCCAGGTGCTGCTCGGCGTCACCGGCTCGGGCAAGACCTTCACCATGGCCAAGGTGATCGAGGAGACGCAGCGCCCCGCTCTGATCCTGGCGCCCAACAAGACGTTGGCCGCGCAGCTCTACTCCGAGTTCAAGAAATTCTTCCCGGAAAACGCCGTCGAGTATTTCGTCAGTTACTACGACTATTACCAGCCGGAGGCCTATGTGCCACGGACCGATACCTACATCGAGAAGGAATCCTCGATCAACGAGCAGATCGACCGCATGCGCCATTCGGCGACGCGCTCACTGCTCGAGCGCGACGACGTCATCATCGTCGCCTCGGTGTCCTGCATCTACGGTATCGGCTCGGTCGAGACCTATACGGCGATGACCTTCCAGATGCAGATCGGCGACCGGCTCGACCAGCGCGCGCTGCTCGCCGACCTCGTCGCCCAGCAATACAAGCGCCAGGACATCAATTTCGTCCGCGGCTCGTTCCGGGTGCGCGGCGACACGATCGAGATCTTCCCGGCCCACCTCGAGGACCGCGCCTGGCGCATCTCGCTGTTCGGCGACGAGATCGAGGCGATCACCGAGTTCGATCCGCTGACCGGCCAGAAGACCGGCGAGCTGAAGAGCGTCAAGATCTACGCCAATTCGCACTATGTCACACCGCGCCCGACCTTGAATCAAGCCATCAAGTCGATCAAGGAAGAACTGAAGTATCGCCTGCAAGAGCTTGAAAAGGCTGGCCGCCTGCTTGAGGCGCAGCGGCTCGAGCAGCGCACCCGCTTCGACCTGGAGATGCTGGAGGCGACCGGGTCCTGCGCCGGCATCGAGAACTATTCGCGCTATCTGACCGGCCGCCAGCCGGGCGATCCGCCTCCAACCTTGTTCGAATACATACCCGACAATGCGCTGGTCTTCATCGACGAAAGCCATGTCACCATACCGCAGATCGGCGGCATGTATCGCGGCGACTTTCGTCGCAAGGCGACGCTGGCCGAGTATGGTTTCCGCCTGCCGTCCTGCATGGACAACCGGCCGCTGCGCTTCGAGGAGTGGGACGCCATGCGCCCGCTCTCCGTCGCGGTTTCGGCGACGCCCGGCGCCTGGGAGATGGAGCAGTCCGGCGGCGTCTTCGCCGAGCAGGTCATCCGCCCGACCGGCCTCATCGACCCGCCGGTCGAAGTGCGCCCGGCCAAGACGCAGGTCGACGACGTCGTCGGCGAAATCCGCGAAACCACGAAGGCCGGCTACCGCACGCTGGTCACCGTGCTGACCAAACGCATGGCCGAGGACCTGACCGAGTATCTGCACGAGCAGGGCATTCGCGTGCGCTATATGCACTCCGACATCGACACGCTCGAGCGCATCGAGATCCTGCGCGACCTGCGCCTCGGCGTCTTCGACGTGCTGGTCGGCATCAACCTGTTGCGCGAAGGCCTCGACATTCCCGAATGCGGCTTCGTCGCCATTCTCGATGCCGACAAGGAAGGTTTCCTGCGCTCCGAGACATCGCTGATCCAGACGATCGGCCGCGCCGCCAGAAACGTCGACGGCAAGGTCATCCTCTATGCCGACCAGATCACCGGCTCGATGGAGCGGGCAATGGCCGAGACCAACCGCCGTCGCGAAAAGCAGATGGAGTGGAACGCGGCCAACGGCATCACCCCGGAATCGGTCAAGTCGCGCATTTCGGACATCCTGGACTCGGTCTACGAGAAGGACCATGTCCGCGCCGATATCTCGCAGTTCACCGACAGCGCCGGCGCGATGATGGGCAACAATCTGAAGGCGCATCTCAACGCCCTGGACAAGCAGATGCGCGACGCCGCCGCCAATCTCGATTTCGAGAAGGCCGCCCGCATTCGCGACGAGATCAAACGGCTGCGCGAGATGGAGCTGTCCATCTCCGACGATCCGCTGGCCAAATATGCCGACATGGAAAGCCCGGTCTCGGGCCGCGAGAAGGGCAAGCACAACAAAGGCGTGGCCAAACATCGCACATCAGAGGAACAGGAGCGTTTCCGCAAGCTCGACGAGGCACGTTCGGCCGAAGAGGCGGCCCGGCCCAACCTCTTCCGCAAGCCGGCACTCGACCAGATGGGCGCCGACGGCGCCGTGCCGGTGAAGAAGCCGCTGTTTTCGAAGCCCTCGCTCGACGCCATGGGGCCGGGCACGGATATGCCGACCCCGGCCGGCGCAGTGTCGCGTTCGCTGTTCAAGAAGCAGTCGGCCGAAGAGGCGCACGGCTCCGACTTCGGCATCCCGGGCGAACCGACCAAGCCGCTATTCAAGAAGAACTCGCTCGACGAGATGACCGTGCGGCGGACGGAAAAGCCGGTCGAAGGAAAGGTGCCAGCGAAACCACAGCCGATCTCCCCCCGTGTGGGGGAGATGCGCGGCAGGGCAGAGGGGGGCGCAAAGGAACGCAACGATTCCGCCAAACCCATTGTCCGCCAGCGCAGCGGTATCGGCTCCTACGAAGACCCGGCCGACGCCCGCCGTGAAAAGCGCCGCCCCGGCAAGACGGGGCGCCCGGGACGCTAGCGAGCTTCCCTTCTCCCCTTGGGGGAGAAGGTGGATCGGCGCGCAGCGCCGAGACGGTTGAGGGGTGCTGGACGGATCGCCGTCGGTGCCAAGCTGGAGCACCCCTCATCCGACCGCTTCGCGGCCACCTTCTCCCACAAGTGGAGAAGGGGGAGCCTAGCCACTTGCCATCGGCCCTAGCCTTGGTGTAGCCAGTTTCTACAACTCGAACGTCTTGAAAGGAGGGCTGCGTGTTATTTTCTCACCACCGTCAGCGCGGCCCTGTCTTTGCCCTGCGAGCTAGCTTGCAGGGCTGACCAGGGACGGTCCGGGTTTTTCCCCGCTTCGATTTTTTGGTCTGCCCTTCGTGGTGCGCAATGCCGAGCCTAATGGCTGGCACGTGCACCGTCAAAGTGCATTGAGCCGGGCTCCGGCAAGACCAGAGAAATCAAAATGGCCCTGATCAGCCTCAAATCCCTCGGCGTCACCCTGAATGCGCCGCTGTTTTCCAACCTCGACCTCACCATCGGCACCGGCGACCGGCTCGGCATCGTCGCCGCCAATGGGCGCGGCAAATCCACTTTGCTGAAGTGCCTGACCGGCGAGCTGGAGCCGACATCAGGCGACATCACCCGTACGCGCGGCCTGCGCGTCGGCTATGTCGAGCAAGTCGTCCCGGCAGCGCTGGCCGGGCGCAGCTTCCAGCAGGTGGTCGCTGATGCCTTGCCGGCCGGACAGGTCGAAAGCGAACAATGGCGCGTCGATGTGGTTCTTGACTCGCTTGACGTGCCAGAACCGATGCGCGGGCGGCCAATGCAGGCGCTGAGCGGCGGCTGGCAAAGGCTGGCGTTGATCGCCCGCGTCTGGGTCACCGACCCCGACGTCCTGCTTCTCGACGAGCCGACCAACCATCTCGACCTCGGCAAGATCAGCCAGCTCGAGACCTGGCTGAAGGCGCTGCCGCGGGAGGTGCCGGTGGTGATTGCCAGCCACGACCGCGCTTTTCTCGATGCTACGACCAACCGCACGCTGTTCCTGCGCCCCGAACAATCGCCGGTGTTTTCGCTGCCCTATTCGCGGGCGAGGCTTGCGCTGGACGAGGTCGACACCTCGACCGAACGCAAGTTCCAGCGCGACATGAAGGTGGCGCAACAGCTGCGCCGGCAAGCGACCAAGCTCAACAATATCGGCATCAATTCCGGCAGCGACCTTTTGACGGTCAAGACCAAGCAGCTCAACCAGCGGGCAGAGCGTCTGGAAGAAGCGGCAGCGCCGGCACACCGCGAAAGATCGGCGGGCGCGATCAAGCTCGCCAATCGCGGCAGCCATGCCAAGGTGCTGATCACGCTCGACGATTTGGTGGTCGGAACACCTGACGGCACGGTTCTGTTCAGCACCGGCAAGCGCCACATCTGCCAAGGCGACCGCATCGTCCTGCTCGGCCGTAACGGCGTCGGCAAGTCACGGCTGATCGGCCTGATCCGGAACGCCATCGTCGAGCCGGAAACGGCGGCGCAAAGCCTGAAGGTGACGCCGTCGACGGTGCTCGGCTATAGCGACCAGGCATTGTCGGGCATCGGCGGCGACGACACGCCGCTGGCGATACTCTCGCGCAGATTCGATGTCGGCGAGCAGCGCGCCCGCTCGCTGCTGGTGGGCGCCGGCGTCAGCATCGACATGCAGGAGCGCAGGATCGGCGTGCTGTCGGGCGGGCAGAAGGCGCGGCTGATGATGCTGGCGCTCAGGCTCGCCAATCCCAATTTCTATTTGCTCGACGAGCCGACCAATCATTTCGATATCGATGGCCAGGAAGCGCTGGAAGCGGAATTGCTGGAACGTCAGGCGAGCTGCCTGCTTGCCTCGCACGACCGCTCCTTCATCCGCGCGGTTGGCAACCGCTTCTGGCTGATCGAGAAACGGCGGCTGACCGAGATCGATAGCCCGGAGGAGTTCTTCCGGGAGGTTGCCGAAGCCGGCGGCTGAAGGCTTGCGGAAAAAAATTCCGGCGCTCTGTCGGTTGATGATCGCATGCCACGTCCTTGGGTTGCCGACACGGTGATGCCGGCGCCAATTGAGGAGAAAGCAATGTCTATTCTGTCATCCATAGGTCACGCCGTGACGCGTTACTCGGCGGCTCGCGCCCGTTATCGCAGCGAACGCGCCATCCTTTCATTGCCGATCGAACTGCGCAAAGATATTGGCTGGCCGGAAATCGTCGTCGACGCGCAAAACAGCCCGCGGATTCGCATGGAAGGTTGAAAGGTGGCAGTTGGCCGTCGCGGCAGGCGCCATTTCGAATCCAAAAAACATCGGCCGTGTAGGATCGTCGCCGTTCCGTTCGTCCTGTGGTTCGCAAAGGCAAACCAGACGCAAAGAGGAGCATGACATGAATGACCAGCCGCAGACCCAGCCCGCCGCCAAAGTGCTTGGCGGATTGACGCCCTACCTTCAGTTGGATGGCGCTTTCAAAGCCGCCGAATTTTACCGAAAGGCCTTCGGTGCCGAGCAGGTCTTTGCCTATCCGCCGGACGAACAGGGCCGTACCATGCATATCCATCTCCACATCAACGGTTCGACCCTGATGCTTTCCGACTTCTATCCCGAGCATGGAATGGCCGCTGTGAAGCCGCAGGGCTACACCATGCAGCTCCATCTCGGCAGCGACGACATCGACGCCTGGTGGCAGCGGGCCATCGAGGCGGGCTGCGAGGAAGTCGTGCCGTTGCAAGTGATGTTCTGGGGTGATCGCTGGGGCAATATGCGTGATCCGTTCGGCGTCGAATGGGCAATGAACGCACCGGTGAAAGCAGCTTAGCATTCCACACAGGCTGTGTCTGAAATCACCTCTCCCGCTCCAGAGGGAGAGGAAAACGATCGCATGGAGGAAATCAGATGTCCTATGTCGACGGTTTCGTACTTGCCGTACCGAAAGCAAAGCTCGATGCTTACAAGAAGCTGGCGGAAACCGGCGGCGCCGTCTGGAAGGAGCACGGTGCTCTTGCCTACGTCGAATGCGTCGGCGACGACGTCCCTTATGGCGAGCTCACCTCGTTCCCGCGCGCCGTGCAGGCCAAGGACGACGAGGTCGTCATCTTCTCATGGGTGGTCTACGAATCGCGCCAGAGCCGCGACGCGGTGATGGCCAAGGTGATGGCCGATCCTCGTCTCAAGCAGGACTGGGAGACCATGCCGTTCGACGGCAAGCGCATGATCTTTGGCGGTTTTCAGCCCTTCATCGAGCTGTAGGCGCCCCTCGATCAAGTTTATTGAGCAGCGGCTTCAGCCGGTCGCCATAGCGCTTCCACAGGTCGACCGAGCCCTGATACATCGGCTGGCGCACTTGCGCAGCCGACGCCGTTCGCACCGGCCGGTCGGTCTGGTGGAACGACAGCACGGCGTCGTCCCACGGCAGGCCGAGATGGGCGATCAGCGCCCGCGACTGGCCTTCTTGGTCGGCGACGAAGTCCTCGTAGCGAACGTCGTGCACGACATCAGGCAGCACGGCGTGCCAGTGCGCCATGATGTCGGTGTACAGATTGTGGAAATCGGCGAGCTCGTCGAGATCGTAGCCGTAGCGATGGCTGTCGCCGCGGAAGTGCACCTTATAGATCGACAGGCAGGTCGCCGCCGCATCGCGCGCGCAATGGATGATCTTGGCCTTCGGCAGCATCATATGGATGAAGCCGACCAAGAGGAAATTGCCGGGCATCTTGTCGGTGACGTGCCGAAAACCCGGATAGCGGGCGTGCAGCATGTCGAGATAGGCCTGGCCGGCCTCGGCATAGGCCTTGTCGGGCATGTCGGCGATGCCCCAGGGAAAGCCGCCCTTCATGCTGAGCGGAAACTGCTTGCCGACCGCCGTCTTTAAAATGCTGAGCTCGCCGGCGCCATAGACCTGCGGATGGCTGGCGATGATCTGCTCGACCAGCGTGGTGCCGGAACGCGGCATGCCGACGACGAAGATCGGCGTGGCGTCGGCTATCCCGCCTGGCCTGTGCCTTTCAAAAAAGGCCTTGTCGAACACCGCCTTCATCGCCTCGAACTCGCCGCGCGTCTTGCCGGCGTCGTAGTCTATGCCCTGTCGGCGGATCGCGTTGCCTTCGGCGAAATAGTCGAAGGCGCGGCCATAATCCCTGAGGTCGTCGTTGGCCTTGCCGAGACCGAAGGAAAGCTGCATGCGCGCCAGGCTGCCTTGCGGCGCCTTGGCGTGCTCCGCCTCCATGCGGGCAAGCTCGGCATCGCGCTCCTTCTGGCGCTTGACCTGGGTAAGCATCAGCCAGGCCCTCGCCATGCCGGGGTCCACAGCCAGCGCCTGCCTGAAAAGATCCGCAGCCTCGTCGAGATTGCCCTTTTCCATCAGCCCGACACCCAGGCCGTGCAAAAGATCGGCATCCTTCGGCCGGATCGTCAGCGCCTCGCGAAAAACAGCCAGTGCCTCATCCAGCCGGCCCGCTTCCTGCAGCGTTTCGGCAAGCCCGACGCGGGCGCGGACATGGAACGGGTTACGGCCGATCGTGCCGCGATAAATATCCTCGGCGCCTTCGAATTGGCCGAGCTGCTTCAGCGACGAGCCGAGATTGTCACGCGCCGCCAGCTGGTCCGGCCGAATCGCCACCACCTTGCGGAAGAGATCGGCGGCGGCCGCGACCCGGCCGAGGTCGCGCAGCACGGTGCCGAGATTGTTGAGGAAATCCGGGTTGTTCGGTTGCAGACGCACCGATTGTTCGATCAGCGCCAGCCCCTCGGCGCTGCGCCCGGTCTGGTGCAGCAGAAGCCCAAGGAAATGCGCAGCAGCCGGGTGGTTGGCCTTTTGCGCCAGCACCTGTCGGTAAAGCGCCTCGGCTTCCTGCCGGCGCCCCGCCTGGTGCAGCTGCAGCGCCTGCTGCACGTACTGGTCGAGCCCCAGTGGTGGCTGCCCGCCTGAGCCGTAACGTGCGCCTGCCGGTTGTCTCGGATCTCTGTTGATGGGAAACCTGCCGTGTTGTCCGCCTGCCGCGATCTAGGCCATCGCTGCGGCGCGTGCAAGAGCAGAGGCGGTCGCAAGGGAGCGAACCTCGGAACCCACCGAGCTACCGAAAGTCGGCCGGCGTCAGCACATACATGTTCCTGCGGCCGTGCGAGTAGGCTTGGCGCGCAATCTCGTGGATCGACGAACGCTTGGCGTCGAAGGCGCTGAGAAATTCGGCCTCGGCTCCGCTTGCTGCCGGGTTTGCCGCCGAAAGTGCCGCGACCTCGACAAAGAACGGGACTTCGAGCATGCCGTCATGGCCGACGAAACGAATGCGCTTGGCCGCCGGGTCATAGGAGCGGCTGGGATTGGGAAAATTGAGCGTCATGGCTTGCGCGTCAAATCAGGCGGTTGCTTTCGGCAAGCTGGCGCGCCCGCCGCGCCGTGCCGTCGGTGTCGGCAATCCTTCGCCTTGCCGCCTCGTCGCTTCTTATCGTGAGACGCGGCGACAAGACCTTTATCGGCTTTGCGACAGGACTGACTGCAACTGTCGGGACATCCGGTGTTCTTGCGGAGTTCATGACTCTCTTCCTTCCATTGCTAGATAAATACAAATGCCGGAGGAATTTTTTCGGAAGTTCTTCAAACAATTTTTGAGGTGCACCGGGACCGTATCATCGTTCTGCGGATAACTATAGAAAAGTAATTTGACGTTGGTAGGGGTAAGAGGCCGAAAACTTCTTGAATAAGTCGTATTTTCAGACTAGAGGTATGAAACCGTTTGGGTCATGCTTGGCCCCGCGGTGTCAGGGATTCTCGGCCCGCCAAACTTATCCAAATCGCCGACACCTGGTACCGCAATGCAGGCTCCGCTTCCGGGGCAGGCCGGAAAGAAACTTCAAGGCACGAGAACTTCAAGGCACAAGCGAGAACTTCGAGGCGCACAAGAATGTCTGCTCGCACCACCCATTCCATAGCGCATTTCGCGGCACCTTTCGTGCTTGGCGGGCTGGATGGCATGCAGCCGGCCGGCGACTATGACATCGACCACGACGAAGAACTGATCGACGGCATGTCCTGGCCTGCCTGGCGCCGCGTCGCCACTTTCATCCATCTGCCGGCAAGGACAGTGAAAAGCGCGACCAGCCAGCTTGTCGCCATTGACCATGCCGAGCTCGACGCAGCGCTTCGGCACGACCAGGAGAATGTCACATGATCCGCTTCCAGCAGAATGCGCGGCGCACGGACACGCCGGCGCATATCTTCACCGTCGGCCAGACCGTCCGCATGAAGAGCCGCACCGGCCTTGCCCAAAAGACCGCGGAGCTGTTCCAGATCAAGAGCCGGCTGCCGGTCAAGGACGGCTCGCCGCAATATCGCATCCGCAGCGATCAGGAGACCTATGAGCGGGTCACCACGGAAGACAATCTCGAACCGGTCGACAACCCGGCCAACTGAGCCGACGCGCCACAACGCTGCTTCACATGCTGATAATGCCGCAGATCCGCATCTCCAACGGGAACGGCGCTGAGCTCTACGCCGGCCCCCAGATGGTGCTTATCCGGCCAGGCTGTAGGTCGGTGCGCTAGCAGGGCCCGTCATCGACGACGCGATAATCCGCCGCGCGGGCTTCGCATTCGTTGGGGAATGTGCGCAGTTCGCCATGGCGACGGGCACAGACTGGGCGGTATTCGCGGGTGCAGAATGTCTGCTCCTCACCGCCACCACCACCGCCGCGGCACTCGCCCTCGCGAATGATGCGGTATCCGGCCCGTTCGGCAAGGCAGGCATTGGCGAAGGTCTGGCGGTCGCCGCCGCGCCGGGCACAGACCGGGTCATATTGCCTAGTGCAGAATTGCGGCCCCGGCCGTGGCGGGCGCGGCCCCGGCCCCTCATCATCCACCACGACGGTGCAGGCTGCGAGAATTGCCGACAGGAACAGGATGGAAAAAACCTGCCGCGGAAAGATTGCCGCAAGAAACCGCATGAATGTTCTCTCCCTCGAAACTCCTGCCTGCACAAATGGTGCCTGGGTCAGGCCAATCCTCGTCATTCCGCTGCCAGATGCAACCCCTGTTTGCAACTGGCGAGCCAGGGCGGTATGCCGGCGCAAGCCAAGACAGCACCTGCCCCGCTGGCTGGACCATGCCTGGGTGAAGTCTGGCCGATGACCGCGCAGAGAACCGGGACTATCGGTGCGATGCGTCGGGATGCGCCTGTTGGGGCCGCCCGCGGCTGTGTCTTGCAAGCATCACGTTTCCGTGCGATAAATTTTGTGTTCGGGCATTTGCGACCCGGAGAGCGGAACGTTTTGGACGACCTTTCCCCGATACTGTGAATCTCTGACAGCCCCGTTTTCGGCGGGGGGTTTTACCATGCGCCAATGCATGACTGCCGAAGCAACCACCGGGACTTGCCCACGGCGCCAGGCGGCGGGCGGAACCACCAAGACTGACACGGGTGAAGGAGTTTCCCCAATGGCCCAGACCGGCACCGTTAAATTCTTCAACGCTACCAAAGGCTTCGGCTTCATCACGCCCGATGGCGGCGCCAAGGATGTGTTCGTCCACATCTCGGCGATCGAGGCTTCCGGGCTGCGCACGCTCGTCGACGGTCAGAAGGTCACCTTCGATGTCGAGCCCGACCGTATGGGCAAGGGTCCGAAAGCGGTCAATCTCCGCGCTGCCTGAAACCACAGCGTGCCGCGCGTCCTTTCGGGGTGTGAGGATGCTGCAAGGCTTTTGGAGTGAACTTGAATTCTGTAAAGGCGCGGCGGTTTTCGTCGCGCCTTTTGTGTTCCGGGATGCTTGCCGGCACCCGCAAAACTTTCTCTTGCCGATGGCACTAAAATAAAGGACAAATTTCCGTCCGGGCATTTGCCGGCCCGAGACTGGACTTGTGGGATCAAAGGAGCTTCCCATGCCGCAGACCGGCACCGTCAAATTCTTCAATCACGCCAAGGGCTTCGGCTTCATCACGCCGGACGACGGGGCAAAGGATGTCTTCGTCCATATTTCGGCCGTGCAGGCGTCGGGTCTTCCCGGTCTTGAGGATGGGCAGAAAGTGACATTCGACACCGAGCCGGACAAGCGCGGCAAGGGTCCGAAAGCCGTCAACCTGTCGATCGGCTGAACCACCCCCGGACAGAATGGACGTGGGCCGGTCTGGCCCGCGGTGTTTGCCGCACGCTTGAACCGCCCAGTTAGATGAACCGCCTGGTCAAATTTCGTTCAGCCCCCGTTCAGCCACGGTCGCATATTAATCTTCGTTAAAGCCGGACCGCATCCCCGAAAACGACCCGGGCCGGCACGAAGGAGACTGACATGAACCGAATTTTCAAGACTGCCATCCTGTCCGCCGCGGTCGTTGCGACCACGCTTGCGACCTTGCCCGCGGCCAATGCCGACGAATGGCGCCATCACCGCCGCCACCACGGCCACGGCGACGCCGTTGCGGCCGGCGTGCTCGGCCTTGCGGCCGGTGCCCTGATCGGCGGTGCGCTCGCCAGCCCGCAGCCCCGCTATTACGACCCGGCCTATGATGATGAATACTACAGGCCTGCCCCGGTGCGCCGTTATTACGTGCAGCCGCGCGTGGCCTATGCCGAAAGCTATGCGGAGCCGTGGACCCGCGGCTGGTACGAATACTGCTCGGACCGCTACCGGAGCTTCAACGCCCGTACCGGCACGTTCACCGGCTATGACGGCGAACAGCATTTCTGTACCGCCAATTAGCGGAGGCAGTTTCCCGTCGGAAAAAAGCGCGGTCGCACAGGCCGCGCTTTTTGTTTCCGGCAAGCGGTTTCAGACCAGAAAAGGATTGCTCCGCCGCTCCTCACCAAAACGGCCGCCGGGACCATGGCCGCAGATAAAGCCGATGTCGTCGCCCAACGGCAAAAGCTTCTCCTTGATCGAGGCGATCAGCGCGGCGTGGTTGCCGCCCGGCAGATCGGTGCGGCCGACCGAACCGCGGAACAGCACGTCGCCGACATGGGCGAACTTCGCAGCCCGGCTATAGTAGACGACGTGGCCGGGTGCATGGCCCGGACAATGGAGCACCTCGAACACGTGCGAGCCGAACGAAACGGTCTCGCCTTCGGCAAGGAACCGGTCGGGGACACAGTTGCGCACGGGATCGGTGATGCCGTAGCGCTTTGCCTGGTTCTCGAGATTGGCGAGCAGCGGCCGGTCGGCGGCATGCGGACCGATGATCTCGATACCGAGCGCCTCCTTCAGTTCCATGGCCCCGCCGGCATGGTCGATATGGCCGTGCGTAATCCAGATCGCGCCGGCAGTGATCGCATTGTCCTCGAGCGCCGCCAGCACCTTGTCGATGTCGCCGCCCGGATCGACGACAACGCCTTGCCTGTCGTCCATGTCGAAGAGGATGGTGCAGTTCTGCTGGAACGGCGTGACCGGCACGATGCCGGCGTTGAGCTGACCCATATTCGTCCTTTCACGCTGTCGGAGCGCTGCGCGTCCTCTCGAACGCGTCAGGAGAGTTCCAACCTTGAACCAGGCCCTGATGTAGAGACACACGCGAACGGCGTCCACCGCTCCCACAAACGGCAAACGAAATGGGCGGCCGAAGCCGCCCATTTGAAAACCTGAAACGTCAAAGCTTATTTCTTCATCGCGTTCATGACCGCACCGATGATGCCGGTCAGGATGGCGCCGCCGCCGGCACCGCCAACGATATTTGAAATGTTCAACGCGCTGCCGGCCCCTGCCGCCGTGGCGGCGGCTGCCGGATCGACCGAGCCACCCAGCAGACTGTTGAGGATGGCCGCACCGCCGACGCCGCCGACAGCGCCGCCCAGGATTTTGGTAAGCTGCCCCATCGCCGCAGTCTTGATAGCCGCGCCAACCGCCTGACCACCGATGATACCCGTAATCACCTGAATAATGATCGGAAGAAGCGTGTTCATATCCATATTTCCAGTCCCTCCATAGCTGCCAGCCTCCCGGGCCGACCCCATCATGAGACGCCGAATTGTGTGAAAGTCAAATGCAGAAGCGCTTAAATAAAACGGGCGGCCCGAAAACCGCCCTTACTAGTTAAAAAAGCTGTGACTTTCGTTATTCTGCAGCGATTGCGTGCTTGGGCTGAACGGCCGCAGAATAGTCATTCATCAGCGTCTTGGCGATTTCGCCGACCTCGAATCGGTATGGACCGATCTCCGAAACAGGCGTCACCTCGGCTGCCGTCCCGGTGAGGAAGCACTGCTGGAAGCCTTCAAGCTCATCCGGCATGATGGCGCGCTCGATCACCTCCAAACCGCGGTCCTTGGCAAGGCCGATAACCGTGCGGCGGGTGATGCCGTCGAGGAAGCAATCAGGCTTGGGCGTATGGATCTTGCCGTCCTTGACGAAGAAGATGTTGGCGCCTGTCGCTTCCGCCACCTGGCCACGCCAGTCGAGCATCATGGCGTCGGCATAGCCCTTGGCCTCGGCGGCATGCTTGGACATGGTGCAGATCATGTAGAGGCCGGCCGCCTTCGATTTCGACGGTGCGGTGCGCGGGTCGGGGCGGCGCCATTCGGCCATGTCGAGGCGGATCCCCTTGAGCTTCTGCGCCGGGTCGAAATAGCTTGGCCACTGCCAGATGGCGATGGCGCAGTTGATCCGACTGTTCTGTGCGGAAACGCCCATCTGTTCGCTGCCGCGCCACGCGATCGGCCGGACATAGGCGTCCTGGAAACCTTGCTTCTTCAACAGCGTGCGGCAGGCGTCGTCGATCTCGGCGACCGAGTAGGGTATCTTGAAGCCAAGCAGGCGCGCCGATTCATGCAGGCGTTCGGTGTGGTCGGTCAGCTTGAAAATTTCGCCCCCATAAGCGCGCTCGCCCTCGAATACCGCGCTGGCGTAGTGCAGCCCGTGGGTCAAGACGTGGATCTTGGCGTCGGCCCATTTGACGAATTCGCCGTTCATCCAGATAAAGCCGTCCAGTTGGTCGAAGGGAACGGATGCCATGGTAACCTCCCGCGGGCGGCAGCCCGCACATCATTGTGTCGTTGCGTGTTTCGCCTCGGCCGCTGCGGGCGGCCATTGTCTCAAAGCGTAGGCGGATATTTAAGGTCTGGCAAACTCAGGAAGTTCCGGAAAAAACGGCTTCGCTTGCCTTTTCGTTCGCAATCCGCCGAAAAGCTTGCCAAAAATTACCATCGCGCGGAAAATACGTCAATAGTGCTGACATAATTTCCTGCTTCACACGGAGAAAAGATGACGAGCCACGCAGCCGCAGAGCCGATCAGGACAGCGATCACCGACGAGGACGGCATCGATTTCGCCATCATCGAGTTGTTCTTCTTCGCCTATCGCGACTTTACCTCCGATCCGGACCAGATCCTGGCCGATTACGGTTTTGGCCGCGCCCATCATCGGGTGTTGCATTTTGTCAATCGCCGGCCCGGCCTGACGGTCGCCGAGCTCCTCGATGTGCTCAAGATCACCAAGCAGAGCCTGGCGCGCGTGCTCAAGCAACTGATCGACACCGACCATATCGTGCAATTGCAGGGCCCCCGCGACCGCCGCCAGCGCGAGCTTTATCCGACGGCCAAGGGCCGTGCTCTGGCGCTGGCACTGGCGCGGCCACAGTCGCGCCGCATCCATGCTGCATTGGAAGATTCCGGAGCCACCGAACGCGCCGTTATCGAACGGTTCCTTGAAGCGATGGTAAATCCGGAACTAAGGGCGCAGATCGACATTGTGCCCGCAAAGATGTCAGGGAAAAACCATGGAGACCATTGAGAGGGTTGATCATCCGACAGCACCGGAAGACGACGCGCCGCATCTGCTGGTGGTCGACGACGACACCCGTATCCGCAATCTTCTGAAACAGTATCTGACCGAAAACGGTTTTCGCGTCACCGTCGCCGGAAATTCCGGCGAGGCGAGGCGCAAGCTCGCCGGCCTCGACTTCGATCTGATCGTGCTCGACGTCATGATGCCGGGTGAAAGCGGCGTCGATCTCACCAAGGCGCTGCGGGCCGAGAAAAACGTGCCGATCCTGATGCTCACCGCACTGTCCGAAACCGACAGCCGGATCACCGGGCTCGAGGCCGGTGCCGACGACTATCTGCCTAAACCGTTCGACCCGCGCGAGCTGATCCTGCGCATCAACAATATCCTGCGCCGCGGCGGCCCCGCGACGACGCCCAAGGTCGAACAGCTGGTCTTTGGCCCCTATACGTTCCAGATCGCCAGGCGTGAGCTGAAGCGCGGCGGCGAGGCGCTCAAGCTGACCGACCGCGAGCAGGAAATCCTGGCGATCTTCGCTGCGCGTGCCGGCGAAACGATACCGCGGCATGAGCTTGTCGGCGATGAATCCGAGGTCGGCGAGCGCACGATCGACGTCCAGATCAACCGGCTGCGCCGCAAGATCGAACGCGATCCGTCCAATCCGGTCTGGCTGCAGACCGTGCGCGGTATTGGGTATCGGCTCAGCGTGGAATAGAATGCCGCCGACAGCGGCCCTTTGCCGGGTCCCGGTGAGCGAAAGGACGAATGGCGACCACGCAACTCGAACGGCCGGGAGATGGCGGCTTCAGCGCCCGCGCGACGCGGGCGCTCAAGGCCGTGCCGCGCGCCTGGAACCGTTTCTGGCGCCTGGTGTCGCTTTACATGCCGAAGCGGCTCTATGCCCGCTCGCTGATCATCGTCATCGCGCCAATGATCATGCTGCAGTCGGTCGTCGCCTTTGTCTTCATGGAGCGCCACTGGCAGACCGTGACGCAACGCCTGTCGCAGGCCACGGTGCGCGACATCGCCGCCATCATCGACCTGATAGAGACCTATCCTCACGACGCCGACTACGCCAACGTCATCCGCATCGCCCAGGATCGCATGCAGCTGAAGGTCGACCTCCTACCGCCCGACCCGCTGCCGCCTCCCGGGCCAAAGCCGTTCTTCTCGATCCTCGACGAGATCCTCTCGTCCGAGATCACCCGCCAGATCAACCGTCCGTTCTGGATCGATACGGTCGGCAATTCCAATATCGTCGAGGTCCGCGTCCAGCTCGAGAACAATGTGCTGCGCGTCTTCGTGCGCCGCAGCCAGGCTTATGCATCGAACACCCATATTTTCCTGATCTGGATGGTCGGCACCTCGCTGGTGCTGCTGATGATCGCCATTCCCTTCCTGCGCAACCAGATCCGGCCGATTCTGACGCTGGCCGAGGCGGCCGAGAGCTTCGGCAAGGGCCGGCCGATGCCGCGCGATTTTCGCCCGCGCGGAGCCGAGGAGGTCCGCCGCGCCGGCTTTGCCTTCATACAGATGCGCGAACGCATCGAACGCCAGCTCGAGCAGCGTACCGCCATGCTGAGCGGCGTCAGCCACGATCTGAGGACCATCCTCACCCGCTTCAAGCTGCAATTGGCGCTTGCCGGGACCAAGGCGGCCGATACCCAGGCACTCGACCAGGATATCGACGACATGCAGTCGATGCTGGAAGGCTACCTTGCCTTTGCACGCGGCGAAGCTTCGGAAGATGCCGGTCAGTTCGATCTCGAAGCCTTCTTCGACAAGCTTCGCGAGGAAGCCGCGCTGCGCAAGCGCAAGCTGTCGACCGTGCTTGTCGGCGATCCGCATGTGCACGTGCGCCCCAATGCCTTTGCGCGGCTGCTGTCCAACGTCGTCGGCAATGCATTCCGCTATGCCAAGACGGTGGAGATCAATGCCAATCATGGGCGCGGTTCGCTGCTCGTCACCATCGACGATGACGGCCCGGGAATTCCGCCCGAAAAGCGAGAGGATGTATTCAAGCCGTTCGTGCGGCTGGACGAGGCCCGCAACCTCGACGCCAGCGGCACCGGCCTTGGCCTCTCCATCGCACGCGACATTGCCCGCAGCCATGGCGGCGACATTGTCCTCGAACGCAGCCCGCTCGGCGGCCTTCGGGCGGTGATCAAGGTCCCCGCTTGACGGCAGCGACACCCGGCCTTCATCGGCCCGTCATGAAACCATGGTGAAGAGCGCCAATGAAGCGCGCGATCCTGATTGATTCGGCCCTGCGGCCTCATTTCGACCCCGCGCCTGCCCAGGTGCGCTGGTGCGACGCCCGAGCTGCGGCGTGGTCGCCGCTCAGGCGTCGCGGCGAGGCAATCAAGCTTGCCGCCAAGGGACCGCCATGCGCATCCTGATGGTCACCGACGCCTGGCGCCCGCAAGTCAACGGCGTCGTCCACACGCTGGAGCGTCTCTCGGAGACCCTGAAATCCTTCGATATCGAGACGGACTTCCTGACGCCGAATATCTTTCGCACCCTGCCTCTGCCGACCTATCCCGATATCAGGCTGGCGCTGACGACGCCGCACCGCGTGGCGCAGCTGATCGAGGCCCGCAAGGTGGACCACATCCATATCGTCACCGAAGGACCGCTCGGCATTATGGCCCGGCGCTACTGCCGCAACGCCGGCCGCCCGTTCACGACCAGCTATCACACACGTTTTCCGGAATATCTGAGCGCGCGCCTGCCGGTGCCTGAAGCATGGGCCTATCGCTGGCTGCGTGATTTCCACAATTCAGGACAGGGCACGCTGGTTGCCACCCAGTCGCTTGCCGACGATCTTGCGGCGCGCGGCTTCACCAAGCTCCGGCCGTGGACGCGCGGCGTCGACACCGATCATTTTCGGCCGGACAAAAGAAAGGACCTGGGATTTCCCGGACCGATCTTCCTCTGCGTCGGCCGCGTCGCGATCGAAAAGAACCTGCCGGCCTTCCTAGACCTCGACCTGCCCGGCAGCAAGTTGGTCGTAGGCGAAGGGCCGGAATTGGCGAAGCTGAAGCCCAAATATCCCGATGCCCATTTCCTTGGCCATCGTCCGAACGACGAACTGGCCGAGATCTACGCCTCGGCCGATGCTTTCGTCTTCCCCAGCCGTACCGACACGTTCGGCAACGTCATCATCGAGGCGCTGGCCAGCGGCACGCCGGTCGCAGCCTATCCCGTCACCGGACCCATCGATATTGTGGGTGACGGCATCGGCGGCGCGGTGTCGGACGACCTGCGGCAAGCAGCGCTCGCCGCCCTTCACGTAGACCGCGCCGAGGCGCGGCAACGCGCAATGCGCTACAGCTGGAAGGCCTGCGCGGAAATGTTCATGGAAACGGTCGAAGAAGCGCTGGGTACCAGGCGTAAACTGGCTGCGTGAACAACAGCGCAGCTAGAACAACCTGCCGCCGTCCGGCACTTTGCGTTCGATTGCCCCAAGCACCACCGCGCCCTCTTCATCGGGAAAGCCGAGCGTCAGCACTTCCGACATGAATGGCCCGATCTGACGCGGCGGGAAATTGATCACAGCGAACACCTGCCGGCCGATCAGGGCTTCGGGCAAATAGTATTTCGTGATCTGGGCCGAGGATTTCTTCACTCCGATCACGGGACCGAAATCGATTTTCAACTTGATCGCCGGCTTGCGCGCCTCGGGAAAAGGCTCTGCCTCGACGATCGTGCCGGCGCGGATGTCGACGCGGTCGAAATCGGCAAAGCTGATCTCGGGTTTTCGCGCGTTGCTCGAAACCATCGACGGTCAGGCGTTTCCGTAAGTTTCGAACAGCACGCCGGCCAACGCATCCTTGGCCGAAGTTCCCGACCAGACGACGAACTGGAACGCCTGGAAATAGCATTCGCAGGCCTCCAGCGCCGACGACAGCAGCACCTCGACCTGCTGGCTCGACGGCTCGACCCCACCAGCCAGCAGCAGCGACTGGCGGAACATGATGGCGCCTTCCTGCTCCCAGAGATCGAAATGGCCAAACAGCATCTGCTCGTTGATCAGCGAAAGCAGCCGCATCACCTCGAGCGCGCGCGCCTCCGGGACCTTGATGTCGAAGGCGCAGGCCAGGTGCAGCGCCTCGTAGTCCTCCATCCAGGAGAATGAAACGTGGTAGTCGGTCCAGCTTCCGGCAACCGAGATCGAGATCTCGTCGTCGCCGGCCCGCTCGAAGGACCAATCGTTATTGTGCGCCACCTGCTCGATAACATCCACCGGATGGATTTCGCGGGAGAATTCGAGTTCGAGAAGTTCCATGAAATGCTTCCTGTCGTTCTGGGAGCGCCACCACACGCTCCGCGGGAGAGGCACACTCGAACAATTCTGCCTAGAACTCGGACGGCCAGGACTTCGTCAACGCAAAGACCCCGGACCGGACCCCACCGCCCGGCGCATGACCCTGCTCCGAATCATGCAACAAATTCAGTCTATTGATCGGGAGTCGCGTGACCAGCCAAATTTTTCGCACTGCGTCATTCGCATGTGGAAAGGCGCTGTCACAAAGATTCACGCAGTACCGGTAAGCGATTCACGACAAAGCGCTTTTTGCGATCCGGCTTTGTGGAAAAGTTTAACGATTTATTTCTTGTTATTTTTTTGCACGCGGCTTTGACGCAGCCGCAGGCGCTGGTTGACCGGTCAATTCGGCAAGCCTGGCCTCGAGCGCCTCGATGCGAGCGGCGAGGCGGGTGTTTTCTTCCCTGGCCTTCGCCGCCATGTCGCGAGCGGCCTCGAATTCCTCGCGCTGCACCACGTCCATGGAGTTGAGTATGCGCTCGGCCTGGCCCCTGAAGGCGGTCTCCACCTCGCGCCGCACGCCTTGCGCGGCACCGGCTGCATCGGTCATCAGCTTGGCGAATTCATCGAGAATGCGGTTCGGTCCGGTCGCCATGGCAAATCCTCGCTTGGTCGAATTGACGTAGTGGCGCGCGATTCGGAATGCAAGCATATGCTTGCCTTGACCCCGCCAAAAGCCTGCCGCATGGTCCGCGCCCGAACCTGATTGGGAACCCGGAGACCCTGTTGAGCGAATATTTGCTGCCGCTGGCCGCCCTGCCCTTTCCCAACATCGACCCGGTCATCGTCCGGATCGGACCGCTGGCGGTGCATTGGTACGGCGTCGGCTACATCGTCGGCATTCTGTTCGCCTGGTGGTATGCCAAGCGCCTCGTCACCAACCCAAAACTGTGGCCCGACGGCACCCTGCCGATGAAGCCCGTCGACCTCGACGACTTCATCGTCTGGGCAGCCATCGGTGTGGTGCTCGGCGGACGCACCGGCTACGTGCTGTTCTACGACCTGCCGCGCTACATCGCCAATCCGCTCGATATCGTCGCCGTCTGGCAGGGCGGCATGTCGTTTCATGGCGGCCTGATCGGCGTCATTCTCGCAATGACGCTGTTTTCCCGGTCTCGCGGCATCCGCACATGGTCGCTGTTCGACGTGGTTGCCGCCGGCGTGCCGGTGGGGCTTGGCCTCGTTCGCCTGGCAAACTTCATCAATTCCGAACTATGGGGCCGGCCGACCGACGTTCCATGGGCATTCGAATTCCCCAATGGCGGTCCATTTGCACGCCATCCGAGCCAGATCTACGAGGCGCTGCTCGAAGGGCTGGTGTTGTTCCTTATCCTGCGCTTCCTCACCCATTCGCGGCTCAAGCTGAAGACGCCGCGCTTCGTCGGCGGCGCCTTCATCGCCGGCTATGGCGCCTCGCGCATCTTCGTCGAATTCTTTCGCGAGCCCGACCAGCAGCTTGGCTACCTCCTTGGCACGAGCTGGCTGACCATGGGAATGGTGCTGTCACTGCCGATGGTGCTGGCCGGCATCTGGGCGATGGCTACAGCCAAGCCGGTGACAAAACCGCAGCCGGCATGACGCGGCTGAAGACCCGCATCGCCGAGCTGATCGGTGCGGTGGGACCGATCCCCATCAGCGAATACATGGCGCTCTGCCTGTTCGATCCGCTGGACGGCTACTATACGACACGCGAGCCGTTCGGCGCCGCCGGCGACTTCGTCACCGCGCCGGAGATCAGCCAGATGTTTGGCGAACTGGTCGCCATCTGGCTCTACCAGGCGTGGCTGGCGATCGACCGGCCGACGCCGGTCGCCATCGCCGAAATAGGCCCCGGCCGCGGCACGCTGATGAGAGATATGCTGCGCACGCTTTCGCGGCTCGATCCGACGCTTACCGCCAGCGCATCGTTCGCCTTGATCGAGACCAGTCCGCGGTTGACCGAGGTCCAGAAACGAACGCTTGCCGGGACGTCGGCCACCGTCGCCTGGCATGAGGCCGTGGACACACTACCGCAGGCGCCGCTTCTGATTGTTGGTAATGAGCTGTTTGACGCGGTGCCCATCCGCCAGTTCGTCCGCGCCGGAGCCGGCTGGCGCGAGCGGATGATCGGTCTCGACGATGCGAACCGGCTGCGCTTTTTCGTCGGCGCCGGCTCGCTCGACCCGATGCTGCTGCCGGAGGGTGCCGAGAATGCGCCGGAAGGTGCGATCGTCGAGGTGGCGCCAGCCCGCGCCGCCCTGATGGCGGCCATCGCCGGGCGACTTGCCGGATTTGGCGGCGCCGGCCTGTTTCTCGACTACGGTCACCTCCAGCCCGGGATCGGCGACACCTTGCAGGCCTTGCGCAAGCACCGTCATGAGGACGTGCTGGCCAATCCGGGGCGGGCCGATCTCACAGCCCATGTCGATTTCGCTGCCCTCGCGGCAACCGTTCGGGCACACAGCCTCGATGCCCACCTCTCAACGCAAGGTGAATTCCTGCTCAAGATGGGGCTTCTCGAACGAGCTGGCCGGCTCGGCGCCAATGCCGATGAGGCAGCTCGCGAAAAGATCGCGGCCGACGTCGAGCGCCTCGCCGGCCCGCTGGCCATGGGCGAACTCTTCAAGGTGCTTGCCGTCCTCCCCGCCGGCATTGCCGTTCCGCCGTTTCCAAGCATGGATTGACTTTTCGCTGCCGCCTCTCCCACTCTCCCATCTCCGACTAGCGGCCGACATCAACTGCGCCAGCCTTAAACTGACCAGCCTTCAACTGCGCCCTTCAACTCGCTTGACGAAATCGCCCATACGGACAACAAAGCCGCCATGCTGAATCAGACCAAACCGGATCCCGTTCGGTCGCCCTTGCTGGAAACGGCGCAAGGCATCCGCCACGGCTACTTCACGCGCGTCGGCGGCATTTCCAGCGGCATCTACCGGGGCCTCAACATCGGCACCGGCTCGAACGACGACCAGACGCTGGTGCGCGAGAATCGCCGCCGGGTCGCCGAATGGATGGGGGTGCCTGCAAACCATCTGCTGACCGCTCACCAAGTTCATTCGCCGGACGTCGTCATTGCCAGGGAGCCTTTTGCCGGCGAGCGGCCCAAGGCCGACGCAATTGTCACCGACCGGCCGGGCATTGCCGTCGGTGCCTCGACCGCCGACTGCGGACCGGTCCTCTTCGCCGACGCCGAGGCGCGCATTATCGGCGCCGCCCATGCCGGCTGGAAAGGCGCTTTCACCGGAGTGCTGGAAAACACCATCGCGGCAATGGAAAGCCTCGGCGCCCGGCGCGACCGCATCGTCGCAGTGCTCGGTCCTTCGATCGGCCCACGGAATTACGAAGTCGGACCGGAATTCGTCGCCCGTTTCGTCGACGCCGATGCCGGCAGTGCCCGCTATTTCGCGCCCTCCGCAAATGCCGGACACGCGATGTTCGATCTCAACCGCTACACGGTCGACCGGCTGACCAGGGCTGGCGTCAATGCCGAAGGACTTGGCCGCTGCACCTATGCCGAGGAAGAGCTTTTCTACTCCTATCGGCGCAGCACGCATCGCAACGAGCCCGACTACGGGCGGCAGGTTTCGGCAATCGTTTTGGAGGCTGACTGATGGCGCTGCATTTCGAACGCTCGGAATTCGACGCGCGGCGCGATCGACTGATGATCGAGATCGCCGAAAAGAAGCTCGACGCCGTCCTGCTGTTTGCCCAGGAAAGCATGTATTGGCTAACCGGCTACGACACCTTCGGCTTCTGCTTTTTCCAGTGCCTGGTGGTCAAGGCCGACGGCTCGATGGTGCTGCTGACGCGTTCGGCCGACTTGCGCCAGGCGCGCCACACCTCGATCATCGACAACATCGTTTTGTGGACGGACCGCAACGGCGCCAATCCGGCGGTAGATCTGCGCAATCTGCTCAACGAGCTTGACCTGCTCGGCGCCCGGATCGGCGTCGAATACGACACCCACGGCCTGACCGCCTATAATGGCCGGCGCCTCGACGAGCAGTTGCAGACCTTCGGGCAGATCGCGGATGCCTCCGGCATTGTCAGCCGGCTACGGCTATTCAAGAGCCCGGCAGAAATCGCCAAGGCGGAAAAAGCCGCAAATCTGGCCGACGACGCGCTGGACGCAGCACTGCCGCTGATCAAGCAGGGTGGCGATGAGGCGCTGATCCTCGCCGCCATGCAAGGTGCGATCTTTGCCGGCGGCGGCGATTATCCGGCCAACGAGTTCATCATCGGCTCCGGAGTCGACGCCCTGCTTTGCCGCTACAAGGCCGGTCGCCGCAAGCTCACCAAGAACGACCAGCTGACGCTCGAATGGGCCGGTGTCTTCCACCACTACCATGCGGCAATGATGCGCACGGTGTTGACCGGCAAGGTATCGAAACGCCACCAGGAATTGTTCGATGCCGCCCGCGCCGCGCTACTTGCAGTCGAGAAGGCGATGACGCCCGGTAATACGTTCGGCGACGTGTTCGACGCCCATGCCCGCACCCTCGAAGCCCACAACTTGACCAAGCACCGGCTCAATGCCTGCGGCTATTCGCTCGGCGCCCGCTTCACCCCGTCCTGGATGGATATGCCGATGTTCTATCAGGGTAATCCCGAACCGATTGCGCCGAACATGACGCTGTTCGCCCATATGATCATCATGGACTCCGAAACCGAAACCGCGATGACGCTTGGCCGCACCTATCTGACCACCGAATCCCAGCCGAAGCCGCTGTCCCGCCATGATCTCGACTTGATCGTGCAGTGAATCCATAATGGAGAGAGTGTGAGGGGCGTTCGTCGCCAAGGAGTTTTCAGGCTAATGAGACGATCGCATGTGACGACCGTGTCATTGCTCGTGGCGCTGGCACTGGCGGCCTGCACCAATGCGAAGGACGTTCTCGAACCCTCGGCCATTGCCCCGCAATCGACGCAATCCCTCTCCGGAGCCGGAGGTGCCGCGACGCCCCCCGCAACTCCGGCTCAGCCTGCCGGCACCGCGCAAACTGCAGATACGGCGCAGCCTTCCGCTGCAGCAGCCGTGCCGCCCGCCAAAAGCGCGGCTGCCATTGCGCGGACCCGGCTGCAGGTGGCGCCGATCGTCGGCGCCTCGGTAGAAGCCGCGACACCGCTGACCGCCGAGCTTCAGACACGCGCCAGGCAGCGCGGCATCACCTTGGCCGGCAGCACCGACCAGACCCCAACACATGTCCTCAAGGGCTATTTCTCGACCATGACGGAAGGCAAGGACACTACCGTCATCTATGTCTGGGACATCTATGACCCGGCCGGCAACCGGCTGCATCGCATCAACGGCCAGCAGAAGGCGCCGTCTGTTGGCGGCGGCGAAGGCTGGACGGCGGTCGCGCCTGCGACCATGCAGGCAATTGCCGACCAGACAATCGACCAGTTCGCCACCTGGCTTGGCGGCGGCGCCGGCTGACCTGGAGCATAATTCCGAAAGTGAAATCCGGTTTTCGGAAAAGATCATACTCAGACTGAAAGATAGAGCTATGCCGATTCCGTCGGCGTCGAAGTGGACCTATCGCCGCATCGTCAAGCCGTAAGCGTTTATTGAGATTAGCCGGCGGATTCCCATTCACGACGCTTGCAATACCGGCGCGGGCCGCTAAAAGCCCGACTAAGAGGCTGGAGTGCTATCGGAGTCTCTCAATCCTTCGCCAGGAACGGTGCATGAAGCTCTTCGCGGGCAATTCCAACAGGGTGCTGGCCGAATCAGTCGCCCGCTACCTCAACATTCCGCTGGGCAAGGCCAGCGTCAGGCGCTTCGCCGACCAGGAAATCTTCGTCGAGATCCAGGAGAATGTGCGCGGCGAGGACGTCTTCATCCTGCAGTCCACCTCGTTCCCGACCAACGATCATTTGATGGAACTGCTCATCATGATCGACGCCTTCATGCGCTCTTCGGCCAAGCGCATCACTGCGGTTATTCCTTATTTCGGCTATGCCAGGCAGGATCGCCGTGCCTCGGGCCGCACACCGATCTCGGCCAAGCTGGTCGCCAACATGATCACCAGGGCGGGCGTCAACCGGGTGCTGACCCTGGATCTCCATGCCGGCCAGATTCAAGGCTTCTTCGACATCCCGACCGACAATCTGTTTTCCGTGCCGGTCATGGCCCGCGACGTAAAGGCGAAATACAAGCAGCTTGCCAATGTCATGGTGGTGTCGCCGGATGTCGGCGGCGTGGTCCGCGCCCGCGCGCTCGCCAAGCGCATCGACGCCCAGCTTGCCATCGTCGACAAGCGCCGCGAGCGCCCCGGCGAATCGGAAGTCATGAACGTCATCGGTGACGTGCGCGGCAAGGATTGCCTGTTGATCGACGACATCATCGATTCGGGCGGCACGCTGTGCAATGCGGCCGATGCGCTGCTTGCCGATGGCGCCACCAGTGTGACCGCCTATACTACCCATGGCGTTTTGTCCGGCGGCGCCATCGCCCGCATCGGCGCCTCGAAACTGCAGGAACTGGTCATCACCGATTCCATCCAGCCGACCCAGGCAGTGCTGGACGCCGCCAATATCCGCGTCATCTCCATCGCCGAACTGATGGGCGAGGCGATCTCGCGCACGGCGACCGAGGAATCGGTGTCGAGCCTGTTCGATTAATGCGTGTCGCGCAAAACTGTGCAGCGGTTTTGCGATAACGACATGCATACAACAAGAACCCAAAGCGCGTCGCATGAGGCCGGTCGAACGCGACGCCCTTCAGGGCTGCGCCTCAGGCCGAGCCGGACCACTTGTTCGTCGCACACCTTCGCCAGCATCACGGGCGCCCCGCATGTAACCGCGTGGCGAGGCTCCCAGCATGCGCTTGAACATGGTGATGAACGCCGGCACGCTGTCATAGCCGAGATCGAGCGCCACCCTCGTGATCGGCTCGCCGTCGGCCAGCCGTGGCAGCGCCGCGAACAGACAGGCCTGCTGACGCCAGGTCGACAGCGACAATCCGGTCTGGCGGTGGAACGCGCGGGTGAAAGAGCGGCGGCTCATGCCGACGATAGCAGCCCACTCGTCGATCGTCGCATGCGGGGACGGTGCCGACACGAAGCGCCGGCACAGCGTCGCCAACCTTGCATCGGACGGGAACGGAAGGCCGAGCGGCCGTTCCGGCAGGTTCGGGATTTCGTGCAGCAGGAGCTTCATGATCAGTCCACCCCGCCCCTTCAGCTCGGCGCCTTGCGGCAGCTTTTCCGATTCCACGATCAGGCTGTGCATCAGGTCGGTGATGCCGACGACACGCAACCCGTCCGGCAGGCCGGGAATGGCCTCCGGCATCACATAGACGGACCGCATGCTGACGTCGCCCAGCATCTCGACGGAATGTTCGGTGCCGGCGGGGATCCACATCGCGTGGTCCGGAGGCACCATCCAGCGCCCATGCCGCGTCTTCACCAGCACGACACCGACCAGCGCGTGCAGCAACTGGCTGCGGCTATGATGGTGCGGTGGCACATGGTAGCCGTCCGGATATTCGGTCGGCAGCGCCACTGCCGGCCCTACGGCCTGCTCCAGCCATTGCCAGCGACGCTCATGCAACAGCCCGAGATCGGTGTCGCCCGCTCTGAACATTTCCCTGCCATGCGGCATCAGCTATGGCCCACTTGCGAAACTATTGGACCAAACCACGAAAGAAGTCGCGTGACAAGCAACGTATAAGGCTGCGCCCTATAAGACCGCCTGCGGGAGCGCCCGCCAAAAAGACCACGGAGCCTGCCTTGACCGATACCACAGCAACCGCCGACGCCAAGCCGGCAGCGGCCAGCCACATTTCAGCTCAGGCGACGGCCTTCACCGTCATCCTGGCGGTGAGCTTCTGCCATTGCATCAACGATATCATGCAGTCGCTGCTGTCGGCGATCTATCCGCTGCTGAAGGACAATTACGGTCTCGATTTCTGGCAGATCGGCCTTTTGACTTTTACCTTCCAGGTGACGGCATCCTTGCTGCAGCCGGTGATCGGCATGATTACCGACAAGCGGCCGATGCCTTATTCGCTGCCCTACGGCATGGCTTCTTCGCTGATCGGGCTGGTCGTGCTGGCCTATGCCGGACATTACTCGCTGCTCCTCATCGGCGCCTCGCTGATCGGCATCGGCTCAGCGATCTTCCACCCGGAATCCTCACGCATCGCCCGCTTCGCCTCCGGTGGCCGGTTCGGTCTTGCGCAGTCGCTGTTCCAAGTCGGCGGCAATTTCGGCCAAGCGATGGGGCCGCTGCTGGCAGCCTTCATCGTCGTGCCCTTCGGCCAGACCAGCATCGCCTGGTTTGCCGGCGGCTCGCTGATCGGCATCATCGTGCTGTGGCAGGTTGGCGGCTGGTACAGCCGCCTGCGCGCCGCACAGGGCACCCGCAAGGCGGCACGCTTCGTTTCGCCTTTCCCGCGCCGCAAGGTCCTGGGCGCGCTGGCGGTGCTGACCTTGCTGGTATTGACCAAGAACGCCTACATCGCCAGCCTGTCCAGCTACTACACCTTCTATGCCATCCATAAATTCGGCGTTTCGGTGCAGATGTCGCAGGTCATGCTGTTCCTGTTCCTCGGCGCCTCGGCCCTGGGCATCCTGCTCGGCGGCCCGTTCGGCGACCGCTACGGACAGAAGGCGATGATCTGGTTCTCGATCGTCGGCGTGCTGCCCTTCACCCTGGCCCTGCCCTACGCCAATTTCGAGTGGACAATGGTTCTCACCGTGCTGATCGGCCTGATCCTGTCCTCGGCCTTCTCGAACATCGTCGTCTTCGCGCAGGAACTGGTGCCCGGCCGGGTCGGCATGATCGCCGGCATCTTTTTCGGCTTCGCCTTCGGCATGGGCGGCATCGCGGCCGCCGTGCTTGGCGTCGTCGCCGACATGAAGGGCATCGATTTCGTCTTCCAGGTCTGCTCGTATTTGCCGCTGCTCGGGCTGCTGACGGTCCTCCTGCCTAACATGAAGGAAGCGAGGAAGGTGGAGGCGGGGACCACGATCGGGTGAAGTTTGGGTTGGACTTCGGCTTCCCCGCCCACCGGGCAGCGCGAAATTCGGTTCTCGACATAGACTTCGAGCCGGTCAGGGCCGCAGCGTGGCGACATCGCGGCCATTGGCTGACACGCTCCGTCATCTGAACTTGAAAGCACGCGTCGCCCGCATCAGCCGGAATGCCTGCTCGGCAGCGTTCGCCAGCAGCGTGTCGGCGTCACGGATCGCGTCTTCGAGGGAACACGGTCGGCACAGAATGCTGAAGAAGGCATCGATGCCGATGTCGTGGGTCGCCTCTGCACCTGCTCCGATCGTTCCGGCCAAGGCGATGACGGGCAGATTGTGACGTTTCGCGCGCCGGGCAATCTCGGCTGGTATCTTTCCAAAGCTCGTCTGACCATCCAGGCCACCCTCGGCTGTCATGACGATGTCGGCGTTTGACAGCCGATGATCGAGATCCATATACCGCAGGATCAGGTCGAAGCGCGGATGCAGCCGGGCTCCAGCAAAGGCGTGAAGTCCGGCGCCGAGTCCCCCGGAAGCTCCTCCGCCGACAAGCGGCGTCAC
This sequence comes from Mesorhizobium sp. M0207, assembly GCF_040321995.1. Lineage (NCBI taxonomy): Bacteria > Pseudomonadati > Pseudomonadota > Alphaproteobacteria > Hyphomicrobiales > Phyllobacteriaceae > Mesorhizobium > Mesorhizobium sp. M0207. The sequence continues at coordinate 13,843 of NZ_JAMYSQ010000010.1, read as the reverse complement.
GTCGACGCCGAGGTCGCCGCGAACGACGTGAGCGACATTTTCCATGCCCTGCTCGAGCAAAACCACCTGATCAGGTGTTGCACCCTTTTGCGGGCCGAACACCCGAGCGACGCCTCTCTCGCCGAGCAGCATGTTGTAGGGATTTACCGCGACGTCGACACGAACATTCGAAAGGCGATGATCACGACTGGAAAGATCGACACGAGCTAGCGATGAGAGGGCCGAGCCGCTCCCCGAAATGGGACGGCCGCCGCCATCGAGCAGACGCACGCCTAATGCTTGGGCCATGCCGGTTCCTGCATCGTTGACACCCGAGTCACCGCAGCCGATCAGAATTCTTTTCGCGCCAAGATCGAGCGCAAAACGAATCAACTCACCAACCCCATAACTTGTAGTGCGGGTCGGGTCACGCATGTCAGTGGGGACGAGCCGGAGCCCGGCAGCCGCCGCGATTTCCAGAACTGCAGTCCGTTTCTTTCTTCGCCCGAGAAAACCGACATTGGCCGCCACGGGTTGTCCCACCGGTCCCGTCACTGTGACGGAATGCAGCTCGCCATCAGACAATTCAACAAGGGTCCGCGTAAAATCCTCGCCGCCATCCACCATTGGAAGGCCCAGGATCTTTGCTGTCGGAACGGCATTGCGAACGCCGCGCGCCAATGCAGCGATGACATCACGAACGCCGAGGCTCTCCTTAAAGCCGGAGGGTGCGACCAATACTCGAAGCCGTCTTCGTTTCGTCAATCCTTTCTTTTTCGACATTCTACGGCTCTCCAACAAGTTGCAGATGGAGCGTGTTGAGCAGGGCTCCGGTGGCTGGCCACACGGCGACCGCGAACACGACGATGAGGATGAACTGCATCGGCAGCAGGATTGAGCTGAGCAAGGCGAGGTCTTTCGGGCCGTAGCCTTCCTCGTCGACCCCCGCGAAAAGCGCCACCGGTTTCGCGCAGATCGCGAGGGTTTGGCAAAAGCCGGTCGCCGAGACGAGGACAAACATTGCCAGGAGAGGGTCGAGCCGCGCTGTCGATGCGAGCATCAGCGCCGGGGGCAGCAGCACCGAGACACGCGCCGTGCGACTGTGGATCACGAGATGACTGAAAAGCCCAAGCAAGGCTAATAAGGAGATAAGCGCCAACGGGCCCAAGCCGGTGCCGCGCAGCGGATCGACAGTCGTCTCGATCAACCACCGATTGAGGCCTGATGCCGTCAGGCCGTCTGCCAAGCAGATCGTCGCCGCCAGAAACAAGAGCAGCTTCCACTCCGCACTCTTGATTGCATCGCCAAACGCCACGGAGCCTACTCTAGGAAGTGTGGCCAAGAGAGCGCCGCCAAGAGCGACAACGGTGGCATCAAGTCCGTGGACAGGTTCGGTCAGCCACGCGATGACAACCCCGCCGGCGATCCAGAGTATCGGCTGCCCTGCCAATCCGGCACCGCCACTAGTCACCGTCGTTGGCTGCAAAAGGGTCATCCGCCGTTCGACCGGCGACAGGAAAAGCCGGAGCAGGCATTCGACCGAAAGGAAGGTGCTTACGGCCGCAAACGGCAGGCCGAAAGCGATCCATTCCAGATAGCTTACTTTCACACCCGAGAGGCGGCCGACCATTTCGATCGCCAGTAGATGGGCACCGGCGCCGACGGGCGATGCAATGGCCGAGAGCAGGATAACAGTGGGGAACAGCAGCGCGAAGGCCCTTCGCAACCGGGCGCTTCCACAGCGTCCCGCGATCGCCTGAAAGGCGGGGATCATCAAAGCTGAGCGACCTGAGGTCGACGGAATGACGAAGGCTGTGGCGATCATGACGGCCGTCAAGGAATAGGCGATTGCGCGAACCGATCGCATGCGCCCCGTCACGAGGCCGAGAACGCGATCTGCGACCCCACTCGCCTTGAAGGTGGCCGCCAACATGAAGGAGGCAAGCAATAGCCAGATCAACTCATCGCCGAGCGCATGAAACAGCGCGCCTGGATCACGGTTGACCAGCAGCGCCATTGCCAGCCCGGCGGCGATCGCAACGAAGGTGTCGTCGAACGGCGTCAGGGTCCACCCGATGATCGCGACAAGCAGGATCTCGAGCGCGCGCCGGGCGTCGGACGGGAGCGCGGAGAGGCCGAATTCAATGATGGCCACACACAGGGATACACAGGTTCCGATCAGTGCGGCTCGCCATATCGGCCAGAGCACCGGCGGTGTCCTTTCCCGAAGGGTGGCGTCACTGTCGGTCCGAAAATCTACTTGTGCCAACCGAAACCTCGTCTAGTTCGTCGCCAACGTGGCGATGAGGGCGTCGCACACCCTCCGCTCGAACTTAGGAGGTTCCGATTAGACGCTTGCGAGGGCTCCGGTTAGAATTTGGTGAGAGGCATTATCCGATCGCCGGCAGGATTACCGCATGACCGTTCGAGGCCGCATCTTCCTATTTCAAATCGTCATTCTCGCCCTTGTCGGACTGATTTCAGGACTGGCATTCGCAACACTCCAGCTGACAGAGGAATTCGTCCGCCGAATCGACAGCGTCCACGGGCGGTTCGAGGCGCTCGCCGAACTCAATGGGCAAGCCAACAATTACACCGAGCAACTCGCTGAAGTCTTGCTGCTTGGGCCCGAGCAAATGCCGGATTTCGAAGCGGCGCGAGAAGCAGTGAAATCCGGATTCTACAAGCTGGAGGGCGCCACTCGCGAGGAACTCGGTGCTCTCGGATATTGGAGCGATAGACGCCAGGAGGAGGCCGAACTCAGATTCGTCGGTCGCGTCAAGGCGCTGTTTGAGGCGATCGATCGGGCCGCCCAGCGACTGTTCAGCCAGCGAACAAAGGGGGATCCAAAGGGCATCGTAGACGCCTTCCGCAACGATGTGGAGCACCGATTAGAGAACGATCTTGAAGAAATGATTGAAGCCGCTTTGCACGATGAGCGCAGGGAGGTTGGAGAGGAACTCGCCGGCGTCCGTGGCGCACAATGGCGGCTGCTGCTGCTGACCGGCGGCTTCGCTGCGTTGCTCATGCTGGGCAGTCTGGGGTTCGGCCTGGTCCTGCGACGATCAATCGCCACACCTGTGCGTGAACTGAACGAAAGCGCCAAAGCCATCGCTGCAGGCAAGCTCGACCATCGCGTTTCCGCGACCGGACGCGACGAGTTCGCTTCCCTCTCGCGAAGTTTCAACAGCATGGCCGAGGCTCTCGAGATCGAACGTGCTGCTCTGATTTCGGTACAGGACCGCTTGGAGGCGGAGGTTCAGTTGCGCACCCGTGAACTGCGGAAAGCCAATGAGCAACTGAGAGCGATCGATAGCCGACGCACACAATTTTTTGCGGAGGCAAGCCACGAACTCCGCACGCCGTTGACGATTCTCCGCGGAGAGGCCGACGTTGCCCTCCGCGGCCAACCGCGTGTTCGATCTTACCGCGAAGCTCTGAGCCGAATCCGCAATTGCGCTGAAGATATGGCTCGCAACCTGGGGGACCTTCTGGCATTCGCCCGCTCCGAAGCTGAAAATTTCAGGTTCTCCTTGCGCAACATCGATACCGGTGAGGTTGTGAAGGCGGCCGTTCAGGAGGCTTCCGTACTCGCAGGTCCCAAGCAGATATCCGTTGACCTGTCGCTCAACCCAGACCATTGCCTCATTCGGGGTGACGCCCAGCGCCTAAAGCAAGCGCTGCTGATCGGCTTCGACAACGCCATAAAGTACTCAAAGCCGTATCAGACAATAGCAGTCGAGATGGCTGAGCGTCATGGAATGCTTGAGATCGCCATCCGCGACAACGGTTCAGGGATCGATGCCAACGATCTCCCGTTCGTGTTTGACCGATATTATCGCGGGCGTGTCGGCGGGAGGTCCGCAGCCGACGGCCTTGGTGTTGGCCTCGCGATCGCCAAGGAGATTATAGACGGGCACAATGGCACAATCGGCCTTGAAGGAATTGAGCCTTCGGGAACCCTCCTCAGAATCAGACTGCCGCTGGTACATCGCACCCATGATTCGAATCCTGATCGTTGAAGACGACCGGCGTGTCTCCGACTTTCTCCGCCGGGGGTTGGAGGCCGAAGGCTTCCAGGTGAGTGTCGCGGAGGACGGTCGCGAGGGACTAGCCATTATTCGTACGGATCCATTCGATCTCGTGATCCTGGACCGTCTGCTTCCCTACCTGGACGGCCTTGAGCTGTGCCGGATCGTGCGATTGGAGCAGTGGCCGGTTCTCATCCTGATGCTGACCGCGAGGGAGACAATTCAGGATCGCGTAGATGGGCTCAAGGGCGGTGCCGACGATTACCTGACGAAACCGTTTGCGTTTGATGAACTGGTGGCCAGGATTGACGCGCTGCGCCGACGCCGTCAGGGTGCAGTGGATCGACAATTGCTTCGAGTGAGCCGCCTCAATCTCGACACGAGCGCTCGTCGTTTTGCGGACGGCGACCGGGAAATCAGCCTTACCCGACGTGAATTCGACCTTCTGCATTTCCTTATGCTCAATGCGGGGAAAGTGGTTAGCCGCGAGCGCATCCTCAACAATGTCTGGTCATACAGCTTCGAACCCGGGACGAAAATCGTGGAGGTATACATTCGCTATCTGCGTGCGAAGCTCGGGCCGGATGCATCGGCCAGCATTCAGACAGTTCGTGGGATCGGCTACATGCTGGTCGAGCGGAAGCCATAGAAGGTAGAGCGAACTCTTTGTCGCACCGTTCTCGCCGCTCGCTGGAAACCTTCCCTTCCGCAACGCCGCTTCCACCGCTTGTTTCCGAATAGGAGTTCATTGGCTCCCTTCCATGCTGCCGGCGCGCGCCGTCCACCCGCTGTGGGCATTGCCCCGCCGCGGTCCGACCTTTCCATTCGTGTTCTGGCTTGGCCGGCGACGCCGATTTTGGCGGCCGTTAACCGCTTTCGCAATTCACGCCCTCTACCCCCAGGCCTGCAGCCACCCAGTCGGGGAAGCCGCCTTCGAACCGGAGCGAGGCCCAGCCTCGTGCCCTGAGGATTGCCAAGGCGTCGGCCGAAAGAACGCACTGGACTCCACGACAATAGGCGACAACGAGTGAAACAAGAGATGCCAAAATGTTGGAGTTCGTTGTTCGTGCGGCCGTCGTTGGAATCGGCGCGACAGCCCTGATGGACCTCTGGGGATGGTTTCTGAAGCGAATGTTCGCGATTCCACCGCTTGATTACGCCTGGGTCGGCCGCTGGATCGGGCACTTTCCACATGGACGTTTTGCACATGCGAATATCGCACAAGCTGCCCGCGTTCGCGGCGAAACCGCCATTGGATGGAGTGCGCATTACGCGACCGGCATCGTATTTGCCGCAGCGCTGATTGGAGTGTGGGGCCTCGACTGGGCACGGCACCCGACAGTGCTTCCGGCCCTGTTGGTCGGCGTCTGCACCATCGTCGCGCCGTTCTTCGTGATGCAACCGGCTTTTGGGATCGGCATCGCGGCTTCGAAAGTTCCCAACCCGCGCACTGCGCGCCTGCCAGCCTTATGGCCCATCTGTCTTTCGGGGTTGGGCTGTACGTTGCAGCATCGCTTTCGGCATTGCTACTTCCGGCCTGATGGGACACGGTCCATCCTTGGCGCCCTTCCGCCCGCTTGCACCTCGCGCCGCCTTCCGCTATAGAGCCGCCACCCGCGTAGACACCCTTGGAGGCAACGCGGCGGAAGGCCGCCTTCCCGCATGATCCCGAAAAGTGGATTCCGGTTTTCGGACCAGGTCATGCGTTAGCTATGTCGGCTTTCGACGTTTACGGCCCCGGCACGTTGCCGGCCGCGAACGCTCCAGAACAACGCGAAAGGAAATGCCATGAGCCACGATACTTACGAGCTCAAGGCCGAAGCGCGCGAACAGGTCGGTAAGGGGTCCGCCCGTGCAGTTCGCCGCAACGGTAAAGTGCCTGCAGTGATTTACGGCGACAAGCAGCCTCCCCTGGCGATTGCGCTGACCTACAAGGACATCTACTACAAGATCCATGGCGGTGGGTTTCTGACCACGGTCGCCACGATCGATGTCGACGGCAACAAGATCCAGGTTCTGCCCAAGGATTTTCAGCTCGACCCGGTCAAGGATTTCCCTGTCCATGTCGATTTCCTGCGCATCGGCAAGGATACCGAAGTCAACGTCGATGTGCCCGTGCACTTCATCAATGAAGACAAGTCGCCCGGCATCAAACGCGGCGGCGTGCTCAACATCGTGCGCCACGAGGTCGAGTTCCACTGCCCGGCCAATGCGATCCCGGATTTCATCACCGTCGATCTCACCGGTACCGATATCGGCGATTCGATCCACATTTCGGCCGTCACCTTGCCGGCCGGCGTCAAGCCGGTGATCTCCGACCGCGACTTCACCATCGCGACCATTGCCGGCTCCTCGGCGATGAAGCCGGAGGCTGCGGAAGAGACGACTGAAGCGGCTGCGCCCGAAGCGGCTCCTGCCGCCGAAGAGAAGTAACCCCTTCCCGCCCGGAGGCGACGATGCTTGTCTTTGCAGGCCTCGGCAATCCGGGCGCGAAATACGCCAACAACCGGCACAATGTCGGCTTCATGGCGGCGGACGCGATCGCCCGCCGCCATTCCTTTTCGCCTTGGTCGAAGAAATTCCAGGGTCTGATTGCCGAAGGCACGCTTGCCGGCGAAAAGGTGATCCTGATCAAGCCGCAGACCTTCATGAACCTGTCCGGCCAGGCGGTCGGCGAAGCCTTGCGCTTCTACAAGCTCGGCCCTTCGGCGCTGACTGTCTTTTATGACGAGATCGACCTTGCCGCCGGCAAGGTGCGGGTCAAGGTCGGTGGCGGTTCCGGCGGCCACAACGGCATCCGCTCCCTCGACCAGCACGTCGGCAAGGATTTTCGCCGTGTGCGCATCGGCGTCGGCCATCCCGGCGTCAAGGAAATGGTGCACGGCCATGTGCTTGGCGATTTCGCCAAGGGCGACCGCGAATGGCTGGACGTGCTGCTCGACGCAATCGCCGATGGTGCCGGATTGCTTGCCAAGGGCGACACCAATTCGTTCATGAACCGCGTGACGCTGGCGCTGCGCGACAAGCTCACGCCGACGGACGACGACGATCGCCCGCCGCCCAAGGCGCCAAAGGCGCAAAGCCACGTTCGCCAGGCGCGGCCGCAGCAGCCGGCGGCCAAGCTGCCCGAAACCGGCCCGATGGCGGCCATGCTGAAGAAGCTTTTTGGCGGCAAGGACTGAGCCATGGATCTGGATGACATTCAGGAATTGGTCCGTCTCATCAGACAGAAGTATGTTGATTATTTCGTCACCGCTGCCGGCGAACTTGCTCGCAACAGCCAAGGATCGCATGCGACCGAAATCAAGTTTTCGAACGTCGATTCCTTCTATCGAAATTTCATCGCGGTTGATTTCGTCAGTAATGACGGACAGCCAAATCCGCAATTCATCAACAGCGATTCCTATGTGAAATTCTCTCCGGATATTCACGCCGGGATGGGTGGAATGGATGTCCTCATCTCACCTTTCAGGTGGGATGAGGTTCATTTTAAATTCCCTATAAATGAGCTCGACGGCGATCTCTTCGACGAATGGTTTCGCGGCTGGTTCGATATCGATAGCGAGCGTGAAACATCGGAGACCGTCGGAAACGTCATTCACAGTGCGCAATTGCTCGAGGGGCAACTGACCATCGATTTCGGAACCGCTGAGGTCGACGCGTTCTGGCATCTTCTGCAAATACTGAGCAGGTCCGGCGTTCGTTCGTTGGCGATAGGCACCGATGACATCGCGCAGCGTCTGAATTGAATTGCGCCTTGACGATCATCGGGGCTTTCGCCCATAGCCCTGATTAAATTTCGATTTCCCGATAGGACCAGACAAAAATGGGTTTCAAATGCGGCATCGTTGGCTTGCCCAATGTCGGCAAGTCGACGCTCTTCAATGCGTTGACCAGGACGGCGGCCGCGCAGGCCGCCAATTATCCGTTCTGCACCATCGAACCGAATACCGGCGAGGTGGCGGTGCCCGACCCGCGCCTGCAGAAGATCGCCGCGATCGGCAAGTCGAAGGAGATCATCCCGACCCGCATCTCGTTCGTCGACATTGCCGGCCTGGTGCGTGGCGCCTCCAAAGGCGAAGGGCTTGGCAACCAATTCCTCGCCAACATCCGTGAGGTCGACGCCATCGTCCATGTGCTGCGCTGCTTCGAGGATGACGACGTCACCCATGTCGAGGGCCGCATCGATCCTGTCGCTGATGCCGAGACCGTCGAAACCGAATTGATGCTTGCCGACCTCGACAGCCTTGAGCGCCGCATCGTGCAGATCCGCAAGCGTGCCGCCGGCAAGGACAAGGAAGCAGCGACCGCACTTCCGATGATGGAAGCGGCGCTTGAACTGCTGCAGGCCGGCAAGCCCGCCCGCATCCTGCTCAACGGCATCTCGGCTGAGGATCTACGCATCCTGCAGGGGCTGAATCTCTTGACCTCACACCCGGTGCTTTACGTCTGCAACGTCGCGGAAGCCGATGCCGCCACCGGCAACGCGCATACCAGGGCGGTCGAGAAGATGGCCGCCGCGCAAGGTGCCCACACCGTTGTGATTTCCGCGGCGATCGAGGCCGAGGTCGCCCAGCTCTCGGACGAAGAGGAAATGGAATTCCTGGCAACGCTCGGTCTGGACGAACCCGGCCTGAACAAGGTCATCCGCGCCGGCTACGAGCTGCTCCAGCTCATCACCTACTTTACCGTTGGCCCCAAGGAGACACGCGCCTGGACCGTGCACAAGGGCGCCAAGGCGCCGCAGGCGGCAGGCGTCATCCACACCGATTTCGAGCGCGGCTTCATCCGCGCCCAGACCATCGCCTATGAGGACTTCGTCAGGCTGGGCGGCGAAGTCGCGGCCAAGGAGGCCGGCAAGGCGCGCGACGAAGGCAAGGAGTATGTCGTCCAGGACGGCGACATCATGCTGTTCAAGTTCAACACCTGAACCTGCGAGGGAGCCCAATGGTCACCATTGCCGTCGCTCGATGACAAACTTCAAAGCAGGGTGTCGCAGTGCCTCTTGCGCTGCTTGACGGGCCATCGTGCGGGGTCTAAGGGGCCTCTGCACCGGCCTCGCGCCTCGCCTGCCCGTGTCCGTGCGATGTGACTGACGCGCCCCCTCCAAACGAACGCTCTTTGGCAACAGCAAGGGAGACCCCGGCGATGATCAAGGCCTTCGTCGTCGACAATGATCGCCTGCGCCTGGTCGACGATCTCGTGCAAAACAGCGACACTGTCGTCTGGGTCGACCTCTTCAACCCGACAAAGGAAGAAGAGACGACAATCGAGACCTGGCTCGGCATCGCCGTTCCGACCCGCGAAGAGATGGAAGAGATCGAGATCTCGAGCCGTCTCTACGTCGAGGACGGCGCCTACTTCATGACCGCCATTCTGCCTGCGCAGACCGAGGTGAACGATCCCTTGATGTCGCCGGTCACCTTCGTGCTCGCCGGAAGCAGGCTGATCACCGTGCGTTACCACGAGCCGAAGGCGTTCAAGACCTTTCCGCTGCGCGCGGAGAAGGTGGCGACCGGCTGCACCAGCGGCGACACCATCCTGATCGGACTGCTGGAGGCGATCGTCGACCGCCTCGCCGACATTCTGGAGCGCGCCGGCCGCGACGTCGAGGCGATCTCGCGCGACATCTTCGAGGCACGCTCGACCAAGGTTTCCAAGCGCAACCGCGACTTCCAGGAGCTGTTGAAAGGCATTGGCCGCAAGGAGGACCTCGCCTCCTCGATCCGCGACAGCCTGATCTCGCTGCAGCGCCTTGCCGGCTTTCTCGCCCATGCCTCCACGCAAAGCCGGATGAGCAAGGATACCCGCGCTCGCATCAAGACCTTGTCGCGCGACGTGCTGTCGCTCGCCGACCACGCCACGTTCCTGTCGCAGAAGATCAGCTTCCTGCTCGACGCGACGCTCGGCATGATCTCGATCGAGCAGAACGCCATCATCAAGATCTTCTCCGTCGCCGCTGTCATCTTCCTGCCGCCGACGCTTGTCGCTTCGATCTACGGCATGAATTTCGACATCATCCCTGAGCTCAAATGGCACTTTGGCTATCCCTTCGCCATCGGCATGATGGTGCTTTCGGCAATCCTGCCCTTCTGGTATTTCCGCCGCCGCGGCTGGCTATAGGGTCGTCAATACCGCGCTGCGGCTTGGGCGCAGCGGGCTGGCGCAATAGAAATTGCTTGACCAAATGCCGCCCTGCCTGCATCCGGGACCCGGACCCGTAGCGATCGTACAATCCTGAACAGGATTTCCAAACCATGACCGCAAAGACCTGGGCTTATGAGGATTTTGTCGAGGGCGCTTCGCTCGACCTGGGCACCAAGTTGGTAAGCGCCGCCGAAATCATAGAATTCGCCAACGAGTTCGATGCCCAGCCGATGCATCTCGACGAGGCCGCGGGCAAGGCCAGCATCCTCGGCGGGCTGGCGGCTTCAGGCTGGCACACCTGCGCCATGTTCATGCGCATGCTGTGCGATGCCTTCCTGCTCGACTCAACCTCCCAAGGCGCGCCGGGCGTCGACCAGGTCAAATGGAAACGGCCGGTCCTGGCCGGCGACCTGTTGACCGGCAGCACCACCGTCCTTGCCAAGCGACTGTCCAGATCGAAACCCCGCCTTGGCCTGGTGACCATGCGCAGCGAGTTGTTCAACCAGCGCGGCGAAGGTGTTTTCGAGCTCGAAAACACCGTCATGTTCCTCACCCGCGAGGGCAGTGCGTGAGCCTCGACGAATTCTTCTGCATCGGTATCACCGTCACGCTCGGTTCACATCGATTCGAACCGGAGGCGGTCAAGGCGTTCGCCCGCAAATACGACCCGCAGATATTCCATATCGACGAAGAGGCGGCGAGGAACAGCATATTCGGCGGGCTCTGCGCCTCGGGCTGGCACACCGCCGCCACCTGGATGAAATTGAACCTCCAGGCTGGCATAGAGGCAGAGGTCGCCCGCTGGCCCGGTCCCGGGCCGGTGCCGGAATTCGGTCCCTCGCCCGGCTTCAAGAACCTCAAATGGCCCAAACCTGTCTATGCCGGGGAAACCGTGACTTTCACCCGCACCGCGCTGGCCCATCGCCCCATCGCCTCGCGACCGGGCTGGCGGCTGCTGACGCTCCGCTCGGAGGCCTTCGATTCGACCGGCGACAAGGTCATCGAATTCGAAAGTGCCGTGCTGGTGAAGGTGGAGTGAGCGGAGTTCTTCCCTACTCCACAAGAAGGGGAGAAGGAAGAAACGCTCAATGCCCCTCAAACCCGATCAGCGTCCTCACCGGTACGCCGAGCGCCTCTAACCTCTCGCGGCCGCCAAGGTCCGGCAGGTCGATGACGAAGCAGGCGGCGAGGATGTCGGCGCCGATCTGCCGCAATAGCTTGACGGCCGCCTCGGCCGTGCCGCCGGTGGCGATCAAATCGTCGACGAGGATTACCTTCTCGCCTGGAGAAACACCGTCTTTGTGCATCTCCATCTCGTCCAGCCCGTATTCCAGGCTGTAGGCGACGCGCACCGTCTCGGAAGGCAACTTGCCCTTCTTGCGGATCGGCACGAAGCCGGCCGAGAGCTGGTGGGCGATGGCGCCGCCGAGGATGAAGCCGCGCGCCTCGATGCCGGCGATCTTGTCGATCTTGAGGCCGGCATAGGGATGCACCAGTTCGTCGATGGCGCGGCGGAAGGCCCGCGCATTGCCGAGCAGCGTGGTGATGTCGCGAAACAGGATGCCCGGCTTGGGATAATCCGGAATGGTGCGGATCGCGGCAAGCAGCGTCTCTTCGAGCGAGGATTTCATCAAGCGGCTCTCCGGGCCTTTCAGATTCGGCTGAAGACGTGAAGGGAATGGGCCAATCGTAACCCGGTGCAGCTAAGTCCGGCTACCGCCATGTGACGCCTGACAGAAAATTGTCCGGCAAAGGGGCCACTCTGCGCCGGCAGCGATGAATCGACATGCCTGCAATGAGAAGGGCGTCTTTCGACGCCCTCGCATTCTCGTAGATCGCAGGGCTCAGTGCGCCACGCCGGCCCACACCTTGCGTTTGGTCAGGTAGACCAGTGCGCCGAACAGCAGCAGGAAGACCAGTACGCGAAAGCCGGTCTTCTTGCGGTCCTCGAGGTGTGGCTCGGCCGCCCACATCAGGAAGGCCGACACGTCACGCGAATACTGGTCGACCGTCTGCGGCGCGCCGTCATCATAGGTTACCTGGCCGTCAGAGAGCGGCTTCGGCATCTTCAGCGACACGCCGGACAGGAAGTACGGATTGTAGTACGTGCCTTCTGGTATGACCATGCCCGCCGGCGGCTGCTGATCATAGCCGGTCAGCAGCGAGTGGATGTAGTCGGGGCCGCCCTGGGCATACTGGGTAAAGATATCGAAGACGAAGCGCGGGAAGCCGCGTTCAACCCCGCGCGCCTTTGCCAGCAGCGACATGTCGGGCGGTGCTGCGCCGCCATTTGCCGCTGCCGCCGCTTCCACATTGGGGAACGGCGCCGGGAAATGGTCGGACGGCTTGCCGGGACGATCGAACATGTCGCCGGCATCGTTCGGTCCGTCATGGATCGTATATTCGGCCGCCAGCGTCTTGATCTGCGCATCCGAATAGCCAAGGCCCTCCAGTGTACGGAACGCCACCAAATTCATCGAATGGCAGGCCGAGCAGACTTCCTTGTAGACCTTCAGCCCGCGCTGCAGCTGGGCCTTGTCGTAGGTGCCGAATGGCCCGGCGAAGCTCCAATCCATTTCGTTCGGTTCGTGTATCGGGAAATGCGTCGGCGCCGCCTCATTGTGCGCCTCTTCCTGGGCGCTGGCTCCAGTGCTTGCGGCACCCATGCCCGCGGCCAAAAGGCCAAGCAGCGCCAGCGAGGAGAGAATCTTCTTCATGCCAAATCCCCTTGAGATTCTCTGACGCGCCGTCACCGTCTCGAGCATGACCTTGTCCGAGTACCGGTTTCCACTTTTCGGAATCATGCTCAGCCCTTGGTTTCCGGCGCGGTCGTGGCGCCGGCAGGATGTCCACCGCCGCCCTTGTTCTTCTCGAGCACCGCCTCGGTGATCGAGTTCGGCAGCCGCCGCGGCTTTTCGATCAGCCCGAGCACCGGCAGCGCTACCAGGAAGAAGGCGAAGTAGAACAGCGTCGCCATCTGCGCCATGAATACATAGCTGCCCTCGGCCGGCTGCGAGCCCAGCCAGCCGAGCAGGATGGAGTCGGCCACGAACAGCCAGAAGAACAGCTTGTACCAGGGCCGGTAGACTGCCGAGCGCACCTTCGAGGTGTCGAGCCACGGCACCAGGAACAGCATGACAATCGCGCCGAACATGCAGAGCACGCCGCCGAGCTTGGAGTTGATGGGCCCGATATTGAAGGTGATAGCGCGCAGGATCGCGTAGAACGGCAGGAAGTACCATTCCGGCACAATGTGGGCCGGCGTCTTCAGGGGGTTGGCAACGGTGTAATTGTCCGGATGGCCGAGATAGTTCGGCAGATAAAAGACGAAATAGGCGAAGACGAACAGGAACACGATCATGCCGAACCCGTCCTTTATGGTCGCGTAAGGCGTGAAGGCGAGCGTGTCGGTCTTCGATTTGACCTCGATGCCGGTCGGATTGTTCTGGCCGACGACGTGAAGCGCCCAGATATGCAGCACGACAACGCCGGCAATCATGAACGGCAACAGGTAATGCAGCGCAAAGAAGCGGTTCAGCGTCGGATTGTCGACCGCGAAGCCGCCGAGCAAAAGCTGCTGGATCCAGTCGCCGACCAGAGGTATGGCGGTGAAGAAACCGGTGATGACGGTGGCGCCCCAGAAGCTCATCTGGCCCCAGGGCAGCACGTAGCCCATGAATCCGGTC